>DAINRK010000065.1:0-5376 GCA_036741855.1 Anaerolineales bacterium | reverse complement strand
ACAAGGGGTATGATCCCAACATCGCCTTCGATAACCTCTCCTTCGCCAAGGAATGCCCTTAGTCCAATACCATAATTGGTTTCGATACAGGATACTTTATTTCGGCCAAATACAAACATAAGTTTCTATAAGTAGTTCGAGAAATGAACCATCGAAGATGGTTCATTTCTGTTTATAATTAAAGTTATCACAAATCAGGAAAAATCTACATGAATCTTGATGATCTCCAACGTTTCAAAGAACTCGATACCCTCAACATGCTGGGTGAGATTGACAATCTCCCAAGCCAGCTTGGCTATGCCTATCAACTTGGAATGAGGCTTGAATTGCCTGATTGGAAGAACATAAAACAAGTTGTTATCGCTGGAATGGGTGGGTCTGCCATTGGTGCCGATTTGCTCACTTCCTATGGCACTTCTCTCCTATCGATTCCTGTTACCGTTCATCGCGATTACGGACTCCCTCTCTTTGCCCGCGGCTCAGAGACCTTGGTCATTTGCTCCTCGCATTCTGGCAATACAGAAGAGACACTGGATGCTTTTGAGACAGCCCTCAAAGCCGAAAGTCGAATCATTGTTATATGCACGGGCGGTAAATTAGCAGCACGTGCAAAAGAGAATAGTATTCCCGTGTGGACGTTCGATCATGCGGGTCAACCGCGCGCGGCGGTGGGATTCTCCTTCGGTTTACTCTTGGCAATGTTCCAGGGGTTGGGTTTGATCCCGGATCAGACCACTGAAATCGAAGAAGCGCTTGCTGCGATGAACAGGATACAACAGCATTTACGCGCAGAGATTCCCACTGCGAAAAATCCAGCCAAGCGTTATGCAGGTCAATTGATGGGACGTTGGGTCACAATCATGGGCGCAGGCTTGCTCACCGCAGTTGCCCGCCGCTGGAAGTGCCAGCTTAACGAAATTGCCAAGGCTGGCGCAAATTTTGAATTCCTTCCCGAAGCTGACCACAACACATTGGCAGGAACGATGAATCCTGAAGAAGTCTTGAACGCGCATACGATGACTCTCTTCCTGCGTGCGCCGTCTGATCATCCGCGAAATCGGTTGCGCTCCGACCTGACTCGTAAGGCATTTATGCTCGAAGGTTTGAACACTGACCATGTGGACGGACGTGGTAATACGCCCCTTGCGCACATGTGGACGTTGATCCTGTTTGGTGATTACATGGCATATTATCTTGCAATGGGCTATGGTGTTGATCCCACGCCAATTAAGGCGCTGGTCGACTTCAAAGAAGCCATAGCAGAAGCAAAATAATTTGGGGCGATCCTACCGGTCGCCTTTTTGTTTATTCGGGTTCTAATACGATATCAAATGTTCCCATTGCCTGCCCCTCAGGATGATAACTATTCACTCCAATCGTTTTATAGCCCGGTGCAGAAACGCGCATGTGAATGTGCTCAGGGAGATTTGATTCAAAACGATAGTGGCCATTTTGATCCGTGAAAAAAGTTGCACGCGAGGAATCTGGATGCCCAAGACCAGCTTCTTCGGGCCAGAATTCAAGCTTAGCATTGGGGATCGGCTTACAGTCCACGCTGGAAAGCACAACACCTGTGATTACATGTCCGTGACCGACAACAGTTCTTTCTGGCGTGTTTGGTTTGTACGACGGACTCACGCCATCATCAAGAGTTGGTTGACACGTACGAGTTAGTTCAGTGAGTATAGGAGTCGTTTGAATCGGAGTATTGGATATCTCAAGGGTTGGTTTTGATTCCCGTGCACAGGCATTGATCCCAAAAAGCAGAGTGAATATCTGGAAAAAGTAAATATACTTCCTCACCACGGCAAAGGTTCGCTTTCAATTTCGCGCTTCCACAGATCATACATGGATTGAACCACTTCAGCGCTGAGTTGCTTCTCTGCCGCGCCAAAGTTTTCCAGCGCCTGTTCCACCGTTTTTGCACCAGGGATAACAGTAGAAACCTGTGGCTGTGCCAGTACAAATTGAAGCGCGGCCTGTGTCAACGAAGTGCCCGATGGGACGAGTTTGGCGAACTGTTCGACTAATTCGCTCCGCCGTGCGAGCACCTCAGCAGGCCAACGATTTCTTACATCGTCAAAGCGATGACCTCCGCGATAACGACCGGATAACCAGCCTGAATCCAAAGGCACTTTAACGATAATACCTACACCATTATCTTGTGCCTTCTGAAACGCGGGCAGTGGTTCCTGATACAAAGCATTGAAAAAAACTTCCAGCGCTTTGCTCTTTGTCGTCTCAACGACCATCTCCACTTCCTCGCGCCAATCGAGCGAAACGCCATATTCACGGATCTTGCCCTCGATTTTGAGCTTCTCCAGTTCTTCATATAGTTCTGGAGCGACTCTGCCATCCATCAATTCACGCGGGGGATTATGCAGCAGCAGAACATCCACATAATCAGTTTGTAATCGTCGGAAACTTCCCTCCAGTACTGGGCGGATGTTGACGGCATCAAAATCCCTTTCGCCAACATCATTGTAATGACTGAACTTGGTGCAGAGGATGACATCTTTGCGCACAGACTTTAATCCCTCACCAAGGAGTTCCTCGCTTCTTCCCTCGCCGTAGCCTGGTGCTGTGTCAAAGAAGTTACACCCCACCTCAAGCGATTTCTGGATGATGCGCAATGCCTCATTTTTGTCACTGATTCCCCAATCAGGATTCGCTAATTGCCACGCGCCCAACCCCACCTCGCTGACGTTCATGCCAGTATTACCTAACGGACGAAGTTTCATCATGTACTCCTTGATTATCTCCCTAACAGGCTATCGATTTCTTTCATTTGATCCGTTGTCAACGGACCCAGTTGCATGGCTTTGGCATTTTCCTCTACCTGGGCGACTGTCTTGAACCCGGGGATTGGAATGGTCTTTTCACTTCGCGCCCAAATCCATGCGAGTGCACCTTGCACCAACGTTCGACCATTGCTGGTGAGAATTTCACGGATTGTGTCCAGTTGATTCAGTGCCGGTGCAAAGAAATGCTCTTTCGACCATTCGTCGTTACGGACGTCATTCTGTGGGAAGACTGTGTCTCTGGTGTATTTTCCGCTTAAAGCGCCGCGTGCCAATGCACTGCGGTTAATGCTGGCAAGATTCAATTCTTCGCATAAAGCCAGCATTTCAGGCGCGTCAATAATCACGTTGAGATCATGTTGAATCGCGACACAATGTTTACCATTGGCGAAGAGCCGCGCGCCTTCCACTGAATCGGTGCTCCACCC
Organism: Anaerolineales bacterium; assembly: GCA_036741855.1. Classification (GTDB taxonomy): domain Bacteria; phylum Chloroflexota; class Anaerolineae; order Anaerolineales; family Villigracilaceae; genus Defluviilinea. The sequence goes on along the minus strand of DAINRK010000065.1, from coordinate 2,147 downwards.
GTAGTAACGAATCTTCCCTTCACTGACAAGCGCCTCTAATAGATCAACCATTGCTGGCACTTTCTCCATCGGATAGTTCCAAACGTGCAATTGATACAGGTCAATCACATCCATGTTCAGGCGGCGCAGACTAGATTCACATTCTTCGCGAACGTGCAAAAGGTGATCATCCTCACGAAACGTTACACGTTTCTCAGCTTCGTTGACGTTGAAGCCAAATTTTGTTGCGATGACTGCTTTGTCGCGTTTGCCTTCGAGTGCACGCGCCAGAATCCTTTCACTATGACCTGTGCCATAGTTTGCAGCAGTGTCGAAGAAATTAATGCCGAGATCCAGCGCAGCATGGATGGCGCGGATGGATTCATTGTCGTCGATGTCGCCCCATCCGCCTGGTCCATCCAGCCAATACCAAACGCCGCCGATTGCCCAACAGCCTAATCCCATTGCGCTTACTTGCAGATTTGATCTTCCCAACGTTCGTTGAAGTGTGTTGGTTGTAGTTGTTGTCATCATCTTCTCCTTTATGATTGGATTACCAGTTCTTGTTCTTCGATGACCTTTTGATAGTAGTCAATCTTATAACGAACCAATTTCAAATGTTCATTCAGTTCTTCCATGCGTGACTCCACGTTGTCTCGAAGCGCTTTCAACATTTCCACGCGTTCCGGGAGGGTTTCGTCGCCTTGCCGTTGCAGTTTCGCGTATTTTTGCATATCTTTGATGGACATGCCGGTGGCGCGTAGTTTGAGGAGAAAGTCAATCCAGCCGACATCATCTGCCGTGTAACAACGGCGGGTGTTTTCCTCGCGGTTGATAGGGTGGATGAGCCCGATGCGCTCGTAATATCGCAGCGTGTGGGTGGTCAACCCTGTTGCTTGGGCAACTTCCTGAATAGTGAGTTTGTCTTTTTGGATATCCATGCCCCTAGTTTACATCTTAGAGTGTACTCTAAGTCAAGGGTGTTTCAACATATCATCAATAGTCCTTCAGCTGAAAACAGACTAATTTTGCAGCGTTATATACTTCTTTCTCGGGTTGATCCCCACAAATCCATTAAAAACCTCTTTGATCGCTTTCATGTCTTCTTCGATATTTTCAGTTGGATAAAATACTTGTCCAATACGGACCGTCTTTTGTTTCCCATCGATGACCGCCATCACAATGGGAATTCCTGCGCTTTTGGCGATATGGTAAAAACCGCTTTTCCATTCCTGCACATGATGACGCGTCCCTTCGGGGGCGATAGTGAGGATAAATCGATCCGAATTATTGCAGGCATTTACCATTTGTTCCACCAGGCCTGTTGATTTTTTACGATCAACAGGCACACCTCCGCAATAGCGAAAGAAAAATCCAAACGGCGAGCGAAACAGTTCCGCCTTGCCCATGAAACGAACGTTCGCCCTCAAGGTGAAGATCACCCCGAGGAACAGCAGAAAATCCCAATTTGACGTGTGCGGCGCGCCGATCAAAACGAATTTTGGAAGGTCGGGAAGATTCCCTTCCACGCGCCAGCCAGCCAAGCGCATTAGGAATTTCGCGATGTGATGGTATAGCCCACTAAGAATCGGGGTATTAAAAATGGTGGTCTTCACAGCAAGTTCCTCAAGGAAATTAACCCCGAAGACTTGTCTGCGTCTCGCGAACGGGATTTGTGGTTAAATACCTGTATGGCTTTGAAAGCATTGCTTCGCTCCATTCCGTACCAGGCCGAGAAGGGATTGCAACGTATCCGTTTTCTATCGCAACCTGCAGACCTGCCCGTTCTGCTTGGCATCTCTTTTCCTAAAAGTGGCACACATCTGCTCGATCAAATCTTGCTTGGTTTTTCCAGGGTCGCGCCCTATGCAAAACGGCTGCATTCTTTCTACGCAGAATACGAAGGCGAAAGCGGACGCAAGCGCACGCCTGAACAAGCCATTGCATGGCTCGATTCATTACATTCGTGTGATATTGCCTCTGCCCATCTTTTTGCGCGCGATGAGGTCATCAAACGCGTTTCCTCATCTTCATTCATTCCCCATTTCATTTTCCGTGACCCGCGTGACGTGGTTGTTTCACATGTATTTTCTGTGACCGACATGGAAACGCGACACGTTCATCATGATTACTACACATCATTGCCAGACCTCGACTCGCGTCTCACT
>DAINRK010000064.1:11249-12960 GCA_036741855.1 Anaerolineales bacterium | reverse complement strand
ACCATCTGCAGGGAGATCTATCGCGCAGACGGTGTGGATTACTCTCCCGAAGCAGAAGCCAAGATTGAACTCTATACCAAACTTGGCTTCGACAGACTGCCCATGTGCATGGCAAAGACTCATCTCTCCTTCAGTACAGATGCTTCACTCAAAGGTGCGCCGATAGGCTTCCGCGTATTGATCCGTGATATTCGCGCCAGTGCAGGCGCAGGCTTCTTATATCCGCTCCTTGGCGAAATGCGAACGATGCCGGGCTTGCCAACACGCCCGTCCTATTACGACATCGATCTTGATCTCAAGACAGGTAAGGTTGTGGGTTTGTTCTAACTAACAAGGATTTTTTCATCATGGCTCATGAGGCGGAATTCATCGAAGAGCAAGGAATTTTGGTCCCGCGCAATCGCCCATCTCATCGAAATGACGAATACGATGAGATGGGTCTTGATGTGCTGATTCAAATGCAGCGCGAGCATTTCTGGTATCGCGGCCGTCACAAACTACTTTTGAATGTCTTGAAACAAGAAATCCATCGACAGTTCGGGCAAACACAAAATCTGCGCGCAATTGATATGGGTGGAGGTTGTGGTGGGTGGCTGGAATATGTTCATTCTCACAACCCTGACATGTTCCGCGAACTAGCACTCGGCGATAGCTCCATGCGAGCGCTTGAATTGGCCCAGCCCGTGGTAGGCTCTTTTGCCAAGCGTTATCAGATTGATCTGCTCGAGCTTAACTGGCAGGAAAAATGGGATGTCGTTTTTCTTCTTGATGTGCTTGAGCACATTTCGGATCATCAACAAGTACTCCGGCAGGTTTATCGGAGTATGAGGCCGGGCGGATTGCTATTTGTGACTACCCCGGCGCTTAAATTCTTCTGGACCTACAATGATGACTTTGCACACCACCAACGACGCTATTCCAGGCAAGATTTTCGAATTCTGGGAAAACAGACGAGTCTAGAGCTTCTGAGGACTCAATACTTCATGTTTTTTCTTAGTCCTGCCCTTTTGTTAAGCAGGATTCTATTTCGCCCGCCTGAGTTGGCCACCCGGGAACAGCTCAGAAACCATATCATACAAGCGCACAATATTCCCGTAAAACCAATCAATGGACTGCTTACAAACCTCTTTTCGATTGAAGCAGCCATGATCAATTTTGTCAATTTCCCGTGGGGGACTTCGATACTGGCAGTGTTTAAACGGTGATTAATCGATCCACGGGAAAGTGTTTTTTTACATACTACACAACGGATCCAGCACAGTCGCGAACTCCTCCTCTTCAACTACGCCGAACCAGCGATAAAGAATCTGTTTTGACGAGTCCAGCAATGCAAATTCAGGCGAGGCAAGTGGATAGATTAACTCATGCCAGGGTGTCCGTTCATGAAAATTCACTCGCTCCAGTTTCATGCAGGCAGCGTATTTTTTCTTCAACCCATTCACGATGGGTATCATTTGACGACAATCCATTCAGGTGCCCGCGAAAAATTCTATGAAGATAAGGTCATTCTGTTTTGAGATGAATTTAGGATCGGGAGTATCAGTATGTATGGGAGGCTCGGATGTCGCGGTTGAAAGACCTTCAGAAGAGATAATCCTTTCTAGAGGTGCAGACGTTATGTCTTCTTGTACCATCTTGGGAGAGGACGCGCACCCAGACGTCAATATCAGAAATAGAAATACGAGAATTGGATACTTTTGCTGCATAATTT
>DAINRK010000064.1:0-11239 GCA_036741855.1 Anaerolineales bacterium | reverse complement strand
CTTGCTTCTCTTAACAGTTGACGATACCTTAAATACAATTCTTTCAAGAGGACTATATTCAACGCATCTGAACATAATAAATTTTTCCGCCCTTTCCTTCAAAGACCAATGTTACAGAGGCGAATTCGGCAATTTTCTCCGGGGAAAGATAATGCTTGTACTCGTTCGGCTCGAACCAGACAATATAACCTGGCTTATCGTGGGGCCAACCCGCATAGGCCTCAACAGGGTTCGGAACGGCCACGAAGGGAAGCACGGAAACAGGTTTGCGCGTATAAAACCAGACTGCATCTGCATAATTGCTATAGAAAGTCGCAGAAGGCTGGCTCTCTCTTAGCTTTCGCATTTCCGCTACAAGATCCATCTCACGGTATGTGCGGTTGTTATACATATTAAAGCCGCTCGGCTCGCCTTCTTTGCTGGCACTGATCAGATATTCATGAATACTATAAACAGGATAGATGGACCACAAGGCAAAGATAGGAATCAGTATGACACCGACGCGATTGGTAGAGAGGCTCAGGTGAGGCAGGATGAGCGTATCGAAGGTGATAAATATGAAGATGACCGTAGGGACAAGCAAAATAACATAATATCGATCCGAGAATAGATCGCGATGGACAGCTGTGACAATCGTCAATGCCACTGCCGCGAAATAAATCACAGCATATAGCAGGCTTGGATAGGAAGATGGGCCCGCCAGTGCATTTAACCAGACATGCCATGCATCCTTATTTTTTCTATTGAGCACATAAAGAACCAGAGTCAAAGCGCCAAAAAGTAACAATGGCCTCGTCAGGAGTGGCATCAGGAATGACATATAAGGGACAAACCAATGCAACATCTTCGTTAATGCCAGTTCTGTGTTCTTTAGTATATCAACCGTCCGATCCCCAGATGACCCCCACAACGAGCCATAGGTCATGATGTTATGCACCAGCAGCCACCATGCGATCGGCAGAGTTGAGATTAAGCCCAACACAAGACTATCGCGCAGCATTATGCCAATCGATTTTCGATTCTCAAGTAGAACCACAATTACGGCGGTGACAATCACTGCCGGTCCTACATAACGTTGTAGCGGGGCAAGAACACTGAATAGAACCATCCATGCAAACGCCTGGTAGGATCGTCTTGTAATGTAGCCGTCAACCACGATTAAAAAACCGAGAGTCAACGTCAGGTAAAATGGGTCGGAACTGATTGTCGCGTGCATACGCAGCGATGCGATGGATAACAAAACAAATAGGCTGGCAAGATACGCGTATAAGGGCTTTTCTGAAAATACGCGATATAAGATCACACCGCTTAAGAAAACGTTTAGTCCTAACAGAAAAACATTGAAATACCCGCCAACTATAAATACATCCAAACCCGTAAGCCAGCTTAGTCCTGCCAAAATGATCGAATAAAGAGGCGGCCAGGCAAGAAGGGGTAAGCCAAGATGATCATAGAGCCCTTTTCCCTCCAATAGACTTTGCGCAACAGAAAGATATTTGGTCGAATCAGATGCCACTCCCGCGCCATATCGGAATATTGCTAAGCCGCAAAGAATTATTCCAATTACTGCGAGGAAAGAAAGAAAAATCCAAAATTTATTTTTTGGATGAATGTTTGATTGCATTAAGATTTTCCGGCCCAATTATAATAGACGCATGGATGACTTAAATTCACTGACTATTTCATCGGCGTTGGAATTAATTCGCAGAAAAAACACTTCGCCTCAGGACCTAGCCTCCGCCTGTCTCCGTCAAATCGAGCAACTCAACCCGACGTTCAACGCGTTTATCACTGTATCAGACGTCACTGCGAGAGCGGAGTCCGAAGCAAAGACATTACACGGGATACCCATCGCTGTGAAAGACCTCTTTGATACTGCTGGAATTCGAACAACAGCAGGCTCTAAATTCTTCGCAGATCACATTCCCGAGAACGATGCTTTTGTTGTTGAAAAACTTAAGCAGGCTGGCGCAACCATTGTGGGGAAAACCAACACACACGAAATCGCGCTTGGTGTAACGGGAAATAATCGGCATTATGGAACCGCGCGCAATCCATGGGATAAGACTCGCATACCAGGCGGCTCGTCGAGCGGGTCGGCCATCGCTGTGCTCACAGGCATGTCATTGGGCGCCCTTGGTACGGATACCGGTGGCTCCATTCGTATCCCTGCTTCCCTATGCGGAATTATAGGCTTTAAGCCTACTTATGGACGTGTTAGTTTACGCGGTGTTTTTCCCCTTTCATGGAATTTGGATCATGTAGGTCCCCTGACCAAATCGGTCGCAGATGCCGCACTGCTGCTACAAGTCATTTCCATATACGATCCGATTGACCCCGCATCCATCAAAATGCTGACAGGTGATTATCTTGGTCATCTTGTCGATGACATGGAAGGAAGAAAGATCGCTTTCGGAGTTGGTGAATATATTGAAGGTGCCGACCCAGAAGTGTTGAATGCAGTAAGTGAAGCCAGGAAGGTATTTGAGTCACTTAAGTGCCGCGTACAGGACGTGGATGTTAGTTGGATGCGCGAAGCCGCGCTTGCGAATAAAACAATGACTCAGTCTGATGGCGCAGCAGTTCATCGCGAGCGATTAAAAGAACACCCCGACTGGTTTGGTGAAGATATTCGCCGAAGGCTGGAGGATGGGGCAAAAACGACTTCGACTGAATATATCCTCGCAAGGCGGACACAGTCCGAAGTCCGGAAAAGATGCGAACACTTCTTTGAGACCTATGATCTGCTAATCCTCCCTACAACTCCAATTACCGCGCCACTCATCGAAGGTCTGGATGCAATTGAGCAAGCTGGGCGGCTCACGCGATTTACTGCGCCGTTTAATCTCACCGGTCTGCCGGCTCTCTCCATACCTTGTGGCTTTACAAAAAACGGATTACCGATTGGATTGCAGATCATTTCTCGCGCCTGGGCAGATGCAAAAGTACTCAACGCGGGCCACGCGTTCGAACAAACAACTGAATGGCATACGCGACGACCGACTTTGCAATAATTTGATACATCAGAAACCGTGAAACAAAACAGCCCCGAGTCTTTAGCCTGGGGCTGTTTTGTTAGCAATAGAAGATTACTGTTCTTCAATAATTATCCAGAAAATTTGCCTAAAGCGGTCCAGGACAATCCGCATAGTAATATGCATCGCCAGGTTGATAGAACGGACATGTCGGGCTCTCTGGCAAGAACTCGTATGTTGATGGACCCCACTGTGGATTATCCCATTCAAAAGAATCGCCATACGCAGCACGAGTCTCCTGACAATTCGATCCATAAAGCATCCAAGCATCCCTGGTTGCAGTCCAATCATAGATTCCGTAGCAAAAAACTGGGGCCTCGGGCACATGTGCCCAGAACGTAGCTCCTCCCCAGGAGAAGGACACATTTACACCAGAAATCTGAGCAGATGCACTACATTTGACTGTGGACTTATCCACCTGTGTACAGTAGAGGTCGTAGTCCGCTCCAACCTCAACATGCAGCAAACCTTTGAGATTTGCCTTTGAAAACTTACCACTCACGCTAAAGGTAAAGACAGGACCTTTTCCGGGAACATATTGCACACTGACCAGTGTGGCAGTGCCAGCACCTTGAGGTGCAGCGGCCGCGGTGCCAACCAGCATCAGCGACATTGACAAGACAACCAACTGTACTAAATGGTACACAAAAAGACGATCCCTTGCTCAGTTGCAATTTTGAGCAGTTTCAAAGTATTTACTCTAATTAAAAAATACATCCCGCAGGTCAACTTTTATTATTCCCTGCGAGATGCTGAAAGCAGCTTACGCTATTCCGAACTCAGACTCGATGGTTGTCAATTTGGGCAAATGTCTTGCCAAATATCAAACCGCGCACATGATCTGAGCTAAGGAACGAATGGGGGAAACCCAGGTCAATCGGGCTCGTGTCGCTCAAACGCGCCATTTGTTGGGGCGTCAATTCAAAGTCTAGACAAGCCATATTATCAATGAGGTGTTTTTTGCTTCGCGCTCCGATTATGGGCATCACTAAATAGGGCTGCTGCCTCACCCAGTTGATCCCAATTTGTGATGGTGTATGGCCGATTTCCTCCGCCAATGACATCAGTTCAGTCGCGAGAGACTTGATCCTTGGGCTAGTATCTTTTGACCGTTTTGGTTCATCGGAAGGGCTGTTATATTTTCCGGTCATTTCGCCACCTTCGAGGACCCCCCACGGCGTAAAAGCCATTTCCAGCGCGCGCGTCATCGGCATGATATCGCGTTCAGGCGCGCGGCTCGCGAGGCTATACTCTCCCTGATATGCCACAAACCGCGACCAGCCGCGTAGATCCGCGATGGCGTTGGCCTGCGACACCACCCATGCAGGAGTATCTGAAATCCCAAGATACAGGACTTTTCCCGCGCGGACCAGGTCATCCAGGGCGCGCATCACTTCCTCGACAGGCGTCATACCATCCCACATGTGAAGCCAGAGCAGGTCAATATGATCGGTATTCAGCCGCTTCAGGCTTCCTTCAACCGAACGGAACATATTCTTTCGATGGTTGCCGCCGAAATTTGGGTCTTCCGTACGTTCACTCAAGGTATATTTTGTGGCAACCACAAAACGGTCCCGATCAGAAGCGATGAATTCTCCAACGAATTTCTCGCTTGTCCCGTTAGTATAGTTATTTGCAGTGTCGATAAAGTTTCCACCCGCCTCAGCAAACACATCGAACATCTTGCGGCTCTCTTCTTTTGTTGCGCCCCACCCCCAGTCATCGCCAAATGTCATTGTACCCAGGCACAATTCGGAAACTCGCAGACCACTTCGTCCTAGCAGCTTATAGCGCATTCATTCCTCCATTAGGTTATTCCAAAGTTTCGGCAGCGACTCGATGCTCGCCCAACCCTTGCCTTGCGGCACTTTTTCTACAGTTAGAGATGTGAAGTACTTGTCTAAAACTGCGGCGCGTTCCTGCGCGAGTGGTGGACTGCAATAATCCTCCTCTTCCCACATGGTCCAACCCTCTCCCTGTGGATCAAGCCGCGCATTGTCCAGGCTGTGCTGTAACGCTGTTCCAAATGGCCGCATCTTATTAATCTCGCCACTGTCGAGACGAACCCGCAATTCAGCCAATAAATCTTTATGATATTTTGCTTTTACCAGATAATATGCCATGAGGCCCTCCAACTTATGCGCCATACTTCGTTGGTCGAGTAGGCGGCAATTGTCCGCTGTATCGAGACCACCACAGTAACCATTTAGTTTTTTTCTATCTCTAACTGTAGTTCGGTTACAAACGGATTGGATTCTTTCACCAGATATGTTGGCGGAAGCTCAAAGCCCAAGCCATGCGCGCTATAACTTAGGTATACTTCTCGAATCGGTCCCTTCATCCGATATCCATTTGACTCAATCCAACTCAGCAAGGCGTTATACGCCTGATAGATCGTCGCGTAATCACCCGTATGAACCACACACGCTGCTCTGGGGATGCGTGGCGTTTCGCAAACCTGGATCGCGTCCGTGCCAGGGATTGCAGATTTGAGCGGCACAACGACTTCGGCATCTATATTCTCTTCGCGATATTCAGGGTCGTGATAAATGGACATTGGCGGCTTATCCGCACGCGCGTTGAATTGCGCAACATACGTTTCTAGTTCCTCAAACATGTATTGAATACGGTCGTCATCAGGAGCAATTTCACGATACGTGGCCACCAATTGCGGTTCGATCTCGCGCACCACCACATCATATTTATTGGAAACTGTTTGACCATTCATTTGATTGATACGCGCCTCTAACCGTGCCATCCGCAACTGCTCAACCTGCATTTGCTGTTCAATCTCGGCCCGCTTGAGCTTGAGCATGCCCATCAACTGCTCAGTTGATAACTCTTCATCCAACATGTTTCCGATCTGTTCAAGAGAGAATCCCAGATCACGCAAGGCAAGGATTCGGTTCAAGCGCGGTAGTTGATCCGCTGAGTAATAGCGATAGTTCGTGAAATTGTCAGTACGCGATGGCTTTAACAAACCAAGCTGGTCATAGTGACGCAGCATACGTACAGATACGCGACTAAGCTGTGAAAATTCACCGATCTTGAACATTTGCACGAACCTTCAGCAATATACACCCTGACACAATGTCAGAGTCAAGAGGGAGTTGATTAATATCATCATATTGGGTTGCGTGATGCTGTTTGAGCGCAGCTGGTGGCAGGGATTTCATAGCGCCGGTAAAGTCGTTTGCCGACCGATATCATCCAAATGGCAAGTTTGAACATTGACTTCTCGAAAATACCCGGATGATATACACGGTATTGTTGAACAAGTTTTTCAGCCTGCAACTCGGCCACCATTCGCTGGCGATAAGATTCATCGATTTGCTTATACTGCTCGTACTGCAAGTGGTTCATTGGACTTCCTTTCGTGAAATGAGATTCGTCAAGTTGGTCCAAATTTACCGCCTACCCCAGTGTCAGAGTCAAGAGGGAATCACGAGGAGATTCTAAAGGTTTTCCCGCTGATAGCTCGAAAAGTTGGCCAAAGAATTTCTTCTTAAACTGCATATCCGATGGAGTTGAAACCTTTAGGGGCTTAACCTGACCTTTGATATAACGCCATTTCCCAGACTGAGGCCCGCCGCATAGAAGTCTTCACAAATCCCTCGCGCTGAAAAAGGGATTCCATTTCAGCGACCGGGTGGAGAAAAACACGGAACGGATTTCTCATGAGACGCTGGAAGAAATTTATAACTTGGAGTCCAATGCGCATGTACCAGGTCTCGCGCGGATACGTGAGTGCAACGGCCTTTCGACTATGATCAGCTGCGGCTTTCAACAGGCTGCGAAAATCGGGATAACAACAGACAACCCGATCAAGAGTCACAATATCGACTTGAGGCAGATTTGAGGCAACGTCCGTAAAATCGGCATGGATGAATTCGACGCGTTCACTATTTCCTCGTCGCGCGGTTTCTTCTTTTGCTTCCTTCAAATAAGCCGAAGATGCGTCCACATGGGTGGCTTCGTGCGCGACATCGTTCAACAGCTCATGATGGATCGCGCCTATCCCACCACCTATGTCGAGTAAAGCGGCATCTTTCAATCCCAAAGATCGAATCGCTTCAAGAATCAATTTTGTTTGCTTCGCAGGTCCTCTTTTTCGATAAGTTTTAATCTCCGCTCTGGCTTCGGCTTCACTAAAGGCATTATCTGTAATTTCACAGCAATTGCATGGCATGTTTATTCTCTTTCATCTTATATACTTCGGTGGTCGAGTAAGGGCGGTGATTTTCCGCCCTATATCGAGACCACCATATAACCAGAATACTCCTAATCACAGGTGGTTTCGATATGCTCTTCGCGACGAACGCTCAGAGCTACTCAACCACCGAGGTTTTATCTTACTTTAACTGCGGCAATATCTGCTCATAATACTCCAGCGAACTCGGATTGATCAATGCATCCTTATTACTCACTGCACGACCATTGATAATATTTGTCACCGCGCTTTCCACTTTTTTCATATTCAATGTATAAGGAATATCTGGCGTTGCAAGGATCAAAGCAGGCACATGGCGAGGCGACGCGTTCTCGCGTAGTGTTTTGCGGATTTTATCCTTTAGTTCATCGGTCAGCGAGAAGGTAGGGGCGAGCTTGACGAACAGGAGCACCCGCTGGTCATCCTGATAATTCTGGCCAATTGCGAGACTATCAGCAATCTCAGGTAATTTCTCCATTTGCGCGTAAATTTCTGCTGTACCGATACGTACACCAGAAGGTTTCAGCACAGCATCCGAGCGACCGTAGAAGGTGATTCCCCCTGTGTCACTGTGGATTAAAATGAAATCACCGTGCCGCCAAACACCAGGATAAACATCGAAGTAAGCGTTATGATATTTCGAGCCATCCGGGTCGTTCCAGAAATACAACGGCATCGACGGTGATGGCGCCTCGCAGACCAATTCGCCCTGCTCATCATAAACAGGTTTGCCCATTTCATCATATGCTTTGATCTTCATTCCTAGCGCCGCACTCTGCAACTCGCCTGCATACACCGGCAGGAGCGGGCTCCCTGCCGCGAAGCAGCCGTTGATGTCCGTGCCACCTGAGATCGAATTGAAGTGCAGATCAGGTTTGATTTCGTGATAGATATATTCAAATCCATCGGCAGATAATGGCGAGCCAGTCTGCGAGATTTCACGAAGCGACGAAAGATCATACTCCCTGCGCGGGGAAAACTCTTCCTTTTTCAAAAAGTGGATGTAGCTGGCACTGCACCCAAATATTGTGATTTTTTCATCCTGAATCAGCCTCCACATCACGCCCACATCGGGGTAATTGGGATTGCCATCATACAGCACGATCGTCGCGCCGACTGCCAGCGAACTTAACAACCAGTTCCACATCATCCAACTGCAGGAGGTGATGTAGAAAATCCTGTCACTGCGTTTGAGGTCAGTGTGCAACAACAATTCCTTAAGATGATTGATCAGCACGCCACCCGCGCCCTGCACAATGCACTTGGGCTTGCCGGTCGTCCCCGACGAGAACATGACGTAGAGTGGATGATCGAATGGCAATCGCTCAAATTTGATTTCGAGATTATTTTCTTTTGATAGAAAATCATCGTAACGAGTCGCGTTGGGGATTTGAGAAATATCTGGTTTTTCCCGCGTATATGAAACGACGATCACTTTCTTCAAGGATGAGATTCCACGCGCAACTTCCGCGGCATGGTCCAATGTGTCAAAAGATTTACCTTTGTAAAAATATCCATCGGCAGTAATTAATACTTTTGGTTCGATTTGCCCAAGCCGTTCGATTGCCGCGGCGGGACCGATATCTGTCGCGCAAGAAGACCATGTTGCGCCGAGGCTCGTTGCTGCCAACATGGCGATCGCCGTCTCCATGAGGTTCGGCATATAGCCTACAACACGATCTCCGACACCGACGCCTGTTTCCCGCAACGAATGAGCAAGCCGCGCCACCGAATCATATAATTCGGCATAAGTCATTCGTTTCGAAATTTGTGTCTCGCCTTTGAAAATGAACGCCAGTTGGTCGTCGCGATAACGGAGGAGGTTTTCGGCAAAGTTCAAGCGCGCGCCAGGAAACCACTTTGCTCCAGGAAATTTGGTCAGGTCTTCGACAACTTGATCATATGGTTTTAACGCTTTGATCTCCGCAAAGTCCCACACCGCTGCCCAAAAATCGGGGATATTTTCAACAGACCATTGGTATAGTTCCGCATATGATCCCAGGTTCAAATTTTTCCGCGCATTGACTTCGTCAATAAAATGTGTGATGCTGGCTTGCTGAATGCGTTCCTCTGAAGGGTTCCACAGCGGTTTTCTCATACTCTGTTCCTCATCAGAACGGATTATAACGCCGTCTATTTTGATTGCAGACAGGCGATCAATTCTCTTATTACACCCTGCGGTTCACTTTGAGGTATTGCCAGCACAGGAACGGTAGCGACAGAATATACATCTCGAACATCCCCCACCTTCCAGTGTCGCGGCAGGATGCCTACTGTATTGGATTCATTGACCAATGTATCGGACATCTGTTGTGGATTTACTGCCAATCGCGCGGATGAAGTGACGCTCCGCCCCTCCATCACGAACTGGTCAAACACTCGTTGCACATCCTCCTCTGACGCATAGATCCACACCTGCACGGACGGATCTCCCTGCCCCGCAAATAGGGCGCGTGCGCCTTCAAGATTCAAGTTTTGAATCGGGCTTTGACGATGCGTGACGATCAATATCTCTTCTGTATCAATTTGGTAAGCCGGCGAAGCGATTGCCTTTGGTTCTCCCACACGCAGCACAAGATTGGCCGAAAACGGATCATCGACGCGGGCGATGATGACATTGTTTTGCTTTGCTGCGCAATCATAAGAGGCGCTTAGCCAGGGCTGCGCGGCAGAAGTTGAATAGACAGTGACAAGTTGAGGTGTGGTTTGAGGAGTGCTAGGTGAGCAGGAAAGGAGCAGGAAAGAAGAAAGAAGAAAGACGATAATGTCTTTGCGAGGGTGGCGAACGTCCGCCCGAAGCAATCTCCACTTCGTGTCGGAGATTGCTTCGTCGCTCACTCCGTTCCCTCCTCGCAGTGATATTCTCTTCACCATTCCAGAATCAACGTTGCGATCAATTTCGCTTTTTGTTCCAAGCTTTCCTCAAAAATATATTCGCGTTCCGAGTGATAGCCCTCCCCCACTGCACCCATACCGTCAAGTAAGGGAATGCCCAGTGGCGCCACAAAATTCCCGTCCGACGCGCCGCCGGTACCACCCGCGGTGAGAGTCATGCCAATACCCGCACCGATAGACTTTGCTCTCTCAAATGTGGACTCCATGTTTTCATCAAACGGCATTGGTGGACGATTCAGTCCACCAGTAATCTCGATCGAAGTGCCATCCAGTACGGGCTTGAGTTTGTTCATCTCCGATTCAAGGCGTTCCCATTCGCCGGGCTCCATCACGCGGACATCCACTTGAATGACAGCTTCTTCAGGAACGACGTTGGACACTGTCCCACCATGAATAACGCCAACGTTAAGCGTTGTTTGTTTTGAATAGTCTGTTAGCTTTTGAATCGCAATCACTTGATAGGACATTTCCTCGATGGCATTGCGACCAGTTTCATGAGCACCGCCAGCGTGTGCGGCGCGTCCTTTCGTCTTGACCCAAAATTCGCCGACGCCCTTACGCCAAGTCTTGAGAGATCCGTCGAGCAAAGCACCTTCCATCACCAACACCAGCACGGACTCTTTAGCAAGTGATTCAATGAGTCCGCGCGATGTATGGCTGCCTATCTCTTCATCAGATGTACACAACAATGTGACAGGTCGATTCAACCCAGTCTTTTGCGCCTCTTGGATTGCTGCCAGGGCGATGACAATTCCTGCTTTCATATCCAGCGTGCCTGGACCGAAGATTTTGTCACCGTCTTCACGATAAGGAGTCTTTTGAACCGTTCCAAGCGGGAAGACTGTATCCATGTGACAGAGAATTAGAATAGGAGCAGAAGGCAGAAGGCTGACATCTTCATGTTTGGGAGGAAAACGGGAAAAAACATGGTTGCCTGTTTCAATATTTCGAATGATCTCGACTTGTGCACCGAGCTTGCGCGCTTGTTCAGCAACGATTGCTCCCACGCGGTCAACACTGGCTTTGTCATGAGATGGAGATTCTGTCTCGACGAGAGTTTTAAGCAGCGATTTCATTGAACTAGTATCAGGCATATAGC
>DAINRK010000063.1:0-13068 GCA_036741855.1 Anaerolineales bacterium | reverse complement strand
ACGCAGACCTGCTCACAGCCAGGCGCATCGAATGTGCTCATATCCCCATTGGCGCGTATCACGAACCCGATTTGTTGGCTGAATCAGAGACGCAGGAATTGTTATTCTTTACGACATTAGCACCATTTAAAGGGTTGGAACTGCTATTAGAGGCATTTCATATTTTGAGTAGAGAATTTCCACGTTTGCGATTGACAGTTGCAGGCACCGAGCACACCCGGTTTCCAAATTATGCTAACGAACTAAAATCGCATTTCAACGGAACAAAAGGAATCAACTGGCTCGGGCAAGTGCCAGAGGACCACGTAATGGATTTGTTTCGCCGCGCACAAATTGTAGTTCTGCCTTACACTGCTTCAACTGGCTCATCAAGCGTTCTGTATCAAGCGGCTACCTGGGGACGCGCGGTTGTGGTCTCTGACTTGAAGGAAATTCGCGAGCTAATAAGCGAGAGCAACTTGAGGGTGGAATTTTTCAGAAGCGGCGACGTTCAAAGCCTGTGCAATTCAATACGCGGCTTACTTAACTCGCCTGAAAAACGGCGCAAAGAAGCTCAACATAATTTCGTTTCGATTCAAGGCGCACGTCCTGAAGCCACTTGTAAAAAATATATTGAAGTATTCAATTATGCTTTGAAAAAGCGCGGAAACAAAAATCGCATATCTATGTCCTCTGAAAATTTGGAAACAGGATGATACCTCAGCGCGTTCGTATTGCTCTCCTTATCGCATTTATCTGTCACGGGTTTTTCATCCTTACTGCGCGTTACCGGTTGAGTTACGATGCCTATACTCACATGCTTTTTGCAAATCATTATGCAGAAAGCTGGTTCTCGCTGTGGGAAACCCGCTGGTATACAGGTTTTACTATCGTTTCCTATCCGCCGCTGGTCCATCAACTTATCGCAATATTTGTTCCTTTTCTTGGGTTTGATGCGGCATTCGCATTCGTACTCTGGACGGTAACGACTTTATATCCACTTGGCATTTATGCATTCAGTAGAATTTTCATCGGTAGATCCGCCTCCTCCTATGCCGCGCTCGCTTCCGCGATCCTGTTGCCTATCTACGTCGTTGCATATGTCTTTGGACAACTGCCGTTTCTTGCAAGCACGCTGATTGCGTTGTTTGGCGCGGCAAGTCTCAATCGTTATCTTCGTGAAGGTGGGGTTCATAATTTGCTGCTCACCGTTGCCCTTGTTACAACAACTATGGCTGCCCATCATGCAACATTGATCGTTCAGCCATTCTTGATTTTTGCAGTTGTAATTAATCACTTATATAGCGATAAACTCCATCTCTCCCTTCCTCAGCGACTAAGTTTTTTTTTACGCTTCATTATCTTCGCTGTGCCTGCCGCTATCACATGCATCATTGTCATTTGGCCGTTCTGGCAATGGGGATTGCATCAATCCATTCAAATTCCTATAGATCATCCTTCGCGCCACAATTTCTTTGAAGATCCACTTGCGAACCTCATTTTCTTTTGGCCCCTGTATGGTCCTCTGGTCCTTATTATTCCATTCCTCTTTTACAGATGGCCACTTCGTTTTTTGGGACTCATCACATCATTCATCGTGCTATTCCTACTTGGACTGGGCGGGACGACTTCCCTGCCACGTTTCTTCTTCGGTGATGCCTGGGAATGGCTGACGTATGACCGCTTTGCATTTTGGGCCAGCCTTACCCTCACTACTTTCTTTGGGATGCTCTTCATTCATCTTAAACACAAATGGAGGAATAAATTCAAGTCAAAACCGATTCCCGGTAGCCGACAAAGAAATATTTTCTCAGCTATCACATTCTCCGTTTTCACAGTGACCGCGCTGGGTGCGTGGCTCACACCACTCCTCTTCCCTACACAGCCTGAACCTATTGACATGAAACCTATTGTTGATTTTTTGAATCGTGGTGATCACTCGCAATGGCGTTATCTCACGTTTGGATTCGGCGATCAGTTCGCTTATCTTAATCTCCTCACGAAAGCCACAACGATAGATGGTAGTTATCACACCGCCCGCACTTTACCAGAGCTGCGCAATAGCGGCATTGGACAAGTGGACACTGTCTACTGGGCACCGAAGGGAATCCCAGCGATTATCCCCATACTTCAAAAATCAGGTGACCATGGTGTGCGCTGGGGGTTTGTAAACCCAGAGACTGTTGAAACAATCCATCTGCGCTGGGGGGTTATCCATCGCAACGGATTTGTCGAAGTTCTGGAGAAACTTGGTTGGATAAGATTGAAGACTCTCAAGAATGGCATACTGGTCTATGAAAATCCAAAGGCGCAATTGCCTGCGGTCTCTCAGCCTCCAATTACAAAACCAATAACATCATTTTCATGGGGTGTGTTGCCCATCCTAAGCTTTGTGACCACTATATCACTCGGTATGCTTAGGCTCTGGCCTGTACCAGCCGAAAAAGCCTTGCAGGGTGTTTATGCATTTCTCGTTGCTCTAATCCCACTCAGTCTATGCTTTTGGTACTACCGGACAATTGCAGAATTCCCCCATGACCGGGTCTATTTTACATATACTAGCGCCTTGTTCTTTCTAAGCGATGGACTCGCGCTATTCGCGGTGCTCCTTTGGATTGCCACGCGCATTGCTCAGTTTCCTCAATTGTCACTTGCAAAAAACAACTTGCGCTGGCCATCTTCGGATTTTGTTTTTCCGCTCTTCGCCCTCCTTCTTTTCTCCTCTTTAAGTAGTCTTTGGTCAACGGATTGGCGTATATCGGTTTACATTACTATGCAATTGTGGCTCATCTTTCTTCTCGTACTCTCGCTCCGAAGTTGGGAAAATGCTTGGAATCCAATCATATATGGATTCTGCGCGGCATTAACTTTCCTGGTCATAACAGGCACTGTAGGGTTTGTAGCGCAATCCACAGCTTTCCTTGAACCTCTTCACATGAGTTGGCCAGGAGTCCTCGATCCAGCAACAAGTGGTGGGAGCGTTGTAGCGGTTCCTGACGGGCCAAGAATCCTGCGCGCTTATGGAACGTTGCCCCACCCAAATATCTTGGGCGGATTTGTTTTGGTCTCATTATTGGGACCGGCGAGCCTATTTCTCGTCAACAAAAGGCCCATCTTTCCTGCACTCATCCTGTACAGTTTTGGTATAGTACTGATTGGATTGACCTTTTCCAGATCTGCATGGCTGGGTCTGTTGACGTTCATAATTCTCTTGATCTTGAAGTCAAAATATTTCGAGCGCAAGCATGTTTTTTACATTGTTGCCATAGGCCTATTGACGATTGTTCTGACCCTCTACTCCATGCGCGATGTGGTATTTACAAGGATAAGCAACGCGCCCGTAGAGACCGAACAACGCTCCACGCTTGGGCGCTCGCAGCTGAATCAGCAGGCTTTAGAAATGATACGTCAGCATCCAGGCACAGGTGTTGGCATTGGTTCATTTATTCTCGAACTCGCCAGGCGTGCTCATCAAGGTGCAAGCATTGAGCCAGTACATAATATTTTTCTGCTCGCGGGCGCGGAACTCGGCATTTTTGGATTAATTCTAATCGTCGTCCTTTTCGTATCGATCGGTTTGAGCATCATAAAAACACAGACCCCAAAATTCATCCTCACAAGTGCGATGCTTGCGGGAGTAGGCATCATCAGTTTTTTCGACCATTATTTCTGGACGCTTGCTCCGGGCCGCCTCATGCTAGGGCTGGCCCTTGGAATATGGGCGGGAAGTATGAGTGAACGCGGTGCGTGACATTGTGATTAATGGACGTTTTCTTTCGCGCCGCATTACGGGCGTGGAGAGATATGGACGTGAGATTCTTCGATATATCGGGGATAGGTGTCGCATCGAAAGGACACAGGCAAATGGCATGATGGGGCATGCCTGGGAGCAGTTTATCCTGCCACAAAAATTGAAATCAGAATCCATTTTATGGTCGCCTGCAAATACGGGACCATTGATCATTCGAAATCAGGCTTTGACGATTCAAGACCTAAGTGTGCTTGAACATCCTGAATGGTTCCGATCGAGCTTTGCCACGTGGTATCGCCTGTTTCTGCCCATTCTTGCAAAACGCAGCAAAGTAATATTTGTACCTTCTGAGCATGTGCAAAAAAAATTGATGGCGCGATTTGGAATAAATAATGTCTCCGCTATCTCCTCCGGCGTGAATAACGAGATATTCTGTTCAACGGCGCGCCAGACAAGGTATGCTTTGCCGAAGCGATACGCATTATTTGTAGGATCATTGGAGCCGCGTAAAAATCTATTGACCTTGTTAGATGCATGGAACAGAATCAAACAGCAGTTTCCGGATGTTACGCTGGTCATAGTGGGTGAGACGGGACGTGTGTTTCGGAAGATGAAATTGCCGCGCGTACAAGCGCAAGTTCTATTTATCGGTTACGTGGAATCAGAATTGCCCGCGTTATATGCAAGTGCAGAAATCTTTGTGCTCCCCTCCTTCGATGAAGGGTTCGGCCTGCCCGTGGTCGAAGCGATGGCATGCGGAACGCCTGTGATTGTTTCAGACGGCGGCGCGTTGCCAGAAGTGGTTGGTGACGCAGGATTAATTTTTAGTTTATCCAAACCTGATAGTCTATCAACTGCGATGAAACGATGTTTGACTGACAAGGAGCTACGCTTATCAATGAAAGAAAAAGGGTTATCACGCGCAAAACTATTTTCATGGCAAAACACAGCAGAGATGATATGGAATACATTGAATGAAATCTAGTCCGCGCATTGCATTTGTTATCGATGCACTCCCTTCGCTTGGTGGCGCCGAGAAGGTACTTTTTACGGCGCTTGAGGTGTATCCACAGGCCGATATTTTTACTCTCATCTACAACAAAGACGTTTTTACAGGCACACCAATTGCCAAGCGAGAAATCATTACATCCTATCTCGATACTTTCCCTCTCGCTCACAAACATCATCGCATGTTTCTGCCGCTAATGCCTGGCGCGATAGAACGATTTGACCTGCAAGAGTACGAGCTCATCATTTCATTCAGTTATGCAGTGGCACATGGCGTGCAAAATTTTAACGGAGCGCGACACGTTTCCTACACATACACGCCCATGCGTTACGCGTGGACCGATCTGAATATCGATGGGAGTCACACAAGCCGGAACATCCTCGTCGACAAACTCATGCAAGCTTTCTGCAATTGGGATCGAAAAGCCGCCTCGCGCGTCCATAGGTTTGCTGCTATTTCCCAGTCCGTTTCCAAACGGATTCAATATGCCTACCAGCGTGAGGCGCCTGTTATCTACCCCCCCGTCGAAACCGCACGATTCCATCCGAATAAACAGCGGGAAGATTATTACATTACCGTCTCACGCCTCGTCCCTCACAAACGAATCGACCTGTTAGTCGAAGCATTCTCAAAACTTAAACTTCCTCTTTATGTTGTTGGCAATGGACCTGAGCTACCTCGCCTAAAAAACCTTGCAGCCCCCAGCATCAAGTTCCTGGGTTACCAGACAGATGAGAAAGTGGCGGAATTGATGAGCAAGGCGCGCGGCTTTGTCTGTGCAGCAGAAGAGGATTTCGGCATCGCCATTGTTGAGGCACAGGCAGCAGGGTGCCCTGTTATCGCCTATGGAAAGGGTGGCGCACTTGAAACCGTCCTAGCTGGAGTAACGGGTATCCACTTTTCTGAACAAACGCTGGAGAGTTTGATTGCTGCGATCATCGAATTCGAACGCACGCGCGATACCTTTTTCGCTGATGAACTTGTACGTCACGCCAAACAGTTCGATAAAGCATGTTTTAAGAAAAAATTCGTTGAATTTGTGGACGTAACAAATCCAGAAATACGATCGAATGGGAGGTGACATGCAGGAGCCTCGCTCGAGAGATTGTCTCTGAACTTTAATACTGGTGCAATATAAGTTTGAGAACAGAGATTCAACGTGCACGAATCTTCGTATATAGTATAGAATTACTGCTGTTTTGCACCGCGATAGAATCAACAAAGGAGGTAGACATTCACTTTGTCCAGTATGATTAGACAGCAAGACTATTTCCAAATGAATTTCGGAGGAGAAGTTCTATGAGAAACAAGCTGTATTACCTGATAAGCACACTAATTCTCGTTAGCGTGCTTCTCTCGGCATGTGGTCCGGCCGCCACGGAAACAGCCGCACCTGTCGAGACCGAGGCGCCTGTTGTAACAGAAGCGCCAACGGAAGTTCCCACTGAGGTGCCAACCGAAGCGCCGACTGAGGCACCTGCGGGTCCGCTCACCGTGTTAATTGATAATGATGAAGGTCCGATCACTCCAGCTAATTTCAACACATTCATCGGCTTTTGGTTGGTTGGCTGGATCTACGATCCGCTTTATATCCGCACTCCTGAACTTGAACCCATCCCAGCACTGGCTACATCCGCCACACCCAGTGACGACGGACTCACATGGACAATTACTTTGCGTGAGGGAGTCAAATGGCACGATGGTGAAGATTTCACAGTGGATGATGTAATCTTCAGCTACAACTTCCTCATCGCTGCCGGGCGCGCGAACAATCTCGCCGCGATTGACTCCATGGAAGCCAATGGGGATTATGGTCTCACGATCAAGCTTAAAGAGCCGCAACCATTCTTCCTGAACGAAGGATTGGCGCAATCTTACATCCTGCCAGAACACATCTGGAAGGATCAGACCGCGGTGAGTGGTGAGCTCAGCCAGTTTCAGGGCATGATCGGCACAGGTGCGTATAAACTTGCCGAAGTGGAACCAGGCCAATTCTACAGGTTCGAGGCGAATCCCGATTATTACCGAGGTGAACCAGTCGTTCCCGAGATCATTGCGAAGATCGTCAAAGATCGCACCCAGCAGTTTAATCAACTGCGCGCCGGCGAAGCAGATGCAGTGCTCTCCTCCGTGCCTCCCGCGTTTGTGGCCGACCTTCAAAGCAATGCTGATCTCAAATTAGCGCAAGGTTCAGATTTCTTTAATTATGTTTTTTACACCAACGGCTCGCGTGAACCCTTCGATGACCCGGCAGTGCGACAGGCGATTGCAAAAGCAATTGATACGAAGACACTGGTCGATGTCGTTCTACTGGGACAGGGTGTTGAACTTCCACTCAATTGGTATCACCCGGATTTGGCCTGGTCTATCAATACGCCGCATGTGTTTGATCCTGAAGCCGCGGCTGCTGAACTCGAAGCCGCTGGACTAGTGGATTCAGACGGCGATGGTATCCGTGAATTAAATGGCACCAATACAGACTTCGGCATTCTTTGTGACGTCAACAATCCTGTGGAAGTACGCGCTACAGAGTTAATTGCGGGCTGGCTGAATGATGTAGGACTTGGCTCACATCAGAACTGTCTTGATATCGATTCGTCTGTTGCTTTGATCTGGCCAAACTTTGTAGCCGTCGCAGAACCCGATTACGATATGGGCATTTGGGGATGGTCCTCGACGCCACAGGTCCAGCGTGGATTCGTCCGCTTCCTCACGAATTGTGAATTTGGAACGGTTGGCTGGGGTAACCTGACCGGTATCTGTGATAAGGAATTGGATGATCTGCTTGCAGATTTCGTCTCCAACACTGATCCCTCCAAAACGGAAGATCTTGCGAAACAGATTCAGGAACGCATTGCCACGAACCTGCCATTCATACCGCTCATGTCGCCCGGTGGAAACTTTGCCTATCGCCCTGCAGCATATGACGGCTGGGTTTACATGAAAGGCACGGGCATCCTGACGATCTGGTCATTCTTGCCTGAAGGCGCTCAGAATGTTCCATAAGGCAAACCCAGTCTAAACACTAAGGTCACGAAGAAGATAAGGCAAAAGTTAGAAATCCCATTCCCTGTGTGTTCTCCGTGTCCTTTGTGATGAAATTCGTTTCGTGCCAATCTTCGAACCTGATCTTGATCTGCTCAGGCAGGCATTTGGGAATAGTATCCAAGACTGCCATGCAGAACTAATTAAACTCGCATTGGGGTGGAGTCGCGTGTATAGAGTGACCCTGTCAAGGCAAGGTCGCTCTACGCGCGAGACCACTATTGTTAAGACCATTGATCCTAACGGTCCCGCAACAGCCCTAGAGGCCGAGCGTGAGCTACGCTTCTATCAAATCATCCATCCTGAGCTTTGCATCCCAAAGCCTGAAGTCTATTTTTTGACAACAGACCAGGCGAGTGGCTTTCATATTATCGTGATGGAAGATCTGTCTCGAACACATCATTTTCCAACACACCCCTATCAGTGGTCACGCGTAGAATTACAATCTGTATTGAGAGCGTACACCAAGCTTCACACAAACAAGATCGAGTCTTTGGATTTCGCGTGGTTGGCATCTCGTCATGAAAGCCAGTTGAAATTTGAAAACATCCCTGAACAGGTTGCAACGGTCCAACGCGCGGGCATTTGGGGAGAGCTGGATGAACTTCCATACTTAATTGAGTATGCGCGCGAAAGCTGTAAAAAATTCGCAGATGAAAAAATGAATCTCTTGCATGGTGATACCACTCCCGCAAATTCCGCGCTTCCTCAAAATCCAGACTCACAATCCGTAACTCTGATCGACTGGCAGGATGTGGGAATTGGCATGCCCGAATTTGACCTGGCGTATTTAGACCTGCAACCGTTCGAAAGTGCACGCCTCATTCCACGTTTAGAACTGCTCGACCTCTATTGGCGCTTACGCAGTGAAATCGACTCAGACATTGCCTCTCCCGAAGAACGCCGTGCTCGCCAACTTCACGCGGATGTGGTGACTGCGCTTTGGCTCACAGCACCGGCGAGCCGCGTTGCCCTTCATCCCTATCCTGAAGGGACATATCCACATATGCACTGGTCTTCTCAATATGGCATCGTTTACAATCGTCTAAGATCTCTGTGCCGTGAAATTGACTTAGGATGAGAAACTTCTACCGCCGCGCGTTGGAGTTTGGCTTAACGTTCTTCCTTGCAATCTCCATCAACTTCTTTTTGCCACGCCTTATGCCGGGGGACCCGCTAAAGTTGATCGCAGGAAGCGCCGCGCCTCAATTAGGCAAGGAACGCGTCGAGGCTTTGCGCGCGCAGTACGGGCTCGATAAGCCCCTGCCTGAACAGTATCTCATTTATCTCAAACAGCTGGCACACGGTGACCTGGGTATGTCCTTTCGATATAGCGGAGGCAAGACGGTCGTCGAAGTCTTGAATGAAAACTTCCGCTGGACGTTATTGATCGTTGGCATTAGTCTGATCCTGGCGCTGTTCATTGGCTCTGCATTTGGGATTTGGTCTGCCACTCGACGCGGCGATTCTATTGATCTGGGAATGCTGAGCAGCATTTACGTTTTGCGATCCATCCCGCCGTTCTGGATCGCGATGTTGATGATTCCAATCTTTGCAATCCAGCTTCGTGTTTTTCCTGTTGGTGATTCGTATTCCATTCCGCGGCTGCAAGGTTGGGAGAATGTCAAGGATGTAGCAAGGCATGCAGTGATGCCTATTCTCGTGCTTACGCTTGCATACATCCCCACCGCATTTTCGATCATGCGCGTCTCCATGTTTGGAATTATGGAATCAGATTACATCCGCACCGCGCGGGCGAAGGGTGTGAGGAATATTTGGGTTGTATTGAAACACGGTTTGCGAAATGCCCTTCTGCCAGTTCTGACGTCCTTCGTGGTCGATCTCGGTCAATTACTTGGTGGAGTTACTGTGATCGAGGCCGTGTTCAACTATCGCGGCATTGGCAACATGATGTTTGAGGCCGTCAAGTCGCGTGATTATCCATTGCTTCAAGGGGGGTTCTTGTTGTTCACTGTTACGATCCTTGTGCTCAACATCCTGACTGAACTTATTTATCCATACTTGGATCCGCGCCTCCGAAGGGCCACTGCATGACCACGCAGGCTGCATCTCCTCCGCGTTTGTTTTCTACGCTACGAACCCTTCGGCTACAAAGCAACCGGAAACACCTGATCCGCCTTTCGAGTTGGATTGGCATGATTGCTTTGACCTTGCTGCTTATTCTTGCAATCTTCCCCAGCCGGATCGCGCCATATGATTCGACTGAACGCGTGGCGCTTCCTCTTCAAAAACCTACGCCGGAAAATATCCTCGGCACGAATGACCTTGGACAGGATTTATTTAGTGAACTCATCGCCGGGACGCGCGCGTCCTTGTTCACTGGCTTGATCGTTTCATTTCTTTCCGTTTTGTTCGGAACAATCGTCGGACTCCCTAGCGGCTACCTTGGGGGTTGGGTCGATTCACTTCTTATGCGCCTCACCGATCTAATTCTGGTTTTACCATTTTTGCCCCTGGTGATTTTGCTTAGCGTGTACCTCGGCCCCAGTCAAAGAAATGTAATTATGGTGCTCTCCATCTTCTTTTGGGCAGGGCCCGCACGTCTCATCCGTGCGCAGGTTCTGCATTTGCGTGAAGATACATATATCGAGGCCGCGCGCGCATTGGGTGCGAATTCGTTACAGATTATTACAGACCATTTATGGTCCGGCGTTCGACCCTTAGTGTTGGCCCAGATCGTGCTTGTCGCCTCGGCATCCATCCTTGCTGAGTCAAGCTTGAGTTTCTTAGGGTTAGGAGATCCGTCGGGCAAGAGCTGGGGGACGATGCTTTACTTTGCGCGGGCCAGTGGTGCGTTCCTGAGCGACGCATGGAAGTGGTGGGTCCTTCCCACCGGCTTGATGATCACGCTGACGGTGCTGAGCCTTGGTTTGATCGGTTATAGTCTTGAGCAAAGGATTTCGAATTCTGTATCATAGACATGCCGGTGGTTGAGTAGGGCGAAGCCCGTATCGAAACCACCCGCCATCGAGTAAATTCTTGTAAGAAGTATTGCTTTGACTATTCAGTGGTCTCGATATGCCCTTCGCAAGAACCGCTCAGGGCTACTCGACCACCTTTAGGTAATAATGCAACTCGCCCCTGAAGAATCCCTCGCCTACGAATTCGCCCTTCACTGGCGCGATGAAAATTATCGTCCCAATTTGCAAAATATTGACTGGAATAATTTCGCGCGCATCCTCACCCACAACCGAATGGCAGTTCTCGCCGCACCGATTCTTGAACGGAACTATGCACAAATTCCTGCGGACGCGCAAATAATCCTCAATGAACAAATGGAACGATACAAACGCTTGGCCTCAAAGCTCGGCAGCGCGCTCGTTACATATCTCAATACCGCCGAAACTCGCGAGATTCCGACAATCATTCTCAAAGGCTTATGGCTGTGCGAGAAAATCTACAAAAACTCCGCCCTGCGCCCGGGTGGTGATATTGACATCCTTGTGCCCAAACATAAAGTGGATGCGTGCCTTGCCTTATTGAATGAACAGGGCATTGGCGAATTCTGGCCGAACCTGTTGAAGGATGAATATTTCACGAAGCACCATCTCCACCAGCAACGCTCCACCCCTGACCTGAGTGTCTGGTTCGAGATTCATTGGGCGTTGGACCATCCGTATACTTTGCTCACAGTCAATTACGAAAGTATCTTCGAACGCGCACAACCTGCTGAGTTACTTGGCGCGCCGATTCAAGAGATGGGGATTCCTGACTTATTGCTCAGCCTTGCGATCCATCTCGTCAAGCATGCTGTGTACTTACCAGGTCTGCTGAGCCGCGAAGATTTACCACGCATCATCCTCGCAGACGGTATGTTGATGTATTACCTCGATATTGCAGAGGTCATCAAACAGAATGAAGAAATTGACTGGAACTTAACGGTTAAACTCGCATTTGACTGGGGCGCGGTGGATATCCTCAATTCAGTGCTTCAAGTCTGCAAGCGATATTTCGACACGCCTATTCCAGATGAAGTCCTCTCCGCGCTTGTGAAGCGTGTTCGCAGACCCTGGCCCATAACCCAAAAATTAATGGCACGCGCCGCCGAACAGGAACTCGTTACCTATGAAGGCAAGCCTGCAAATCGATTCTGGCAATTGATGTTAGCTTCGAATGGAGCGTTCATCCTGCGCCCCGTTCGCTTACTGGAAACAGCTTCCTATTTCTTTCCACCTACAGACTTTATAAGAAGACGCTACCGTAAAACAAATCTTTTTGTAAGAATTTATCATTTCCTCAAAGCATTCTGGCAAACACTAAGTTTCATCCGGGATACACTCTATTTTGGGATGGAAAGATATTTCCGGCTCAAACGTATGGGAAAAAAGACCTCCCTCTTCAACACACTTGAAACCGATCTATAAGAATATCGTTGCGAGGAGGAGCGAAGCGACGACGAAGCAATCTCAACTCACCTCCAAACTCTCAATATGCGCCCTCTACCACTTCAATCCGACGGCAACTTTCAAACCGTATCATTATTCCTCCTCGATGGTCTCGCCAACGCGATCGACTTCCTCTTCCACTTCTGGATGGGACGCGTTTTGATCCCGGCTGATTTCGCTGTTCTCCAAACATTAAATTCAATCGTTCTGGTTTATGTCACTGCAAGCGGAGTCTTTCAGCCCGTGGTTGGACGTTTCGTCGCAGAAGCACGCGGCAAGGGACAATCTGAATTAATCCCTGGGATTTTTCAACCCTTCCTTCGCGCTGCGTTTTGGCTCGGACTCATTCTCTCCATTCTCACACTAATCTTTGCCAATGTCATTGCACAGCTTCTCAAGCTTCCAGATTGGACGATTCAAATGAGTGCCGCGCTGATCTTCCTGAGCACGTTACGCCCGATCGCTGCCGGCGTCCTTCAGGGGCAGGAACGATTTATTGCCTTTGGATTTACCCGCCTGGCGCTTTCTGCGGCACGAATTTTCCTCGTTTTCTTCCTCGTTCGAACAGGAGTGGGGCTTCGGGAAGCAGTGTTTGCCCTTCCATTCGGTTGGCTTGTCAGTGTGATTTGTGCCTTTCTCTTCCTGGATAATCAGCTTTGGAAAAGACAAAACCTGCATCAACCAACCCTCCTGCGCGAAGGGTGGCGGCTTTCGGTCTACGCACTGCTGGCCTATATTGCATATATGTCACTGACCAGCCTGGACTTGGTCTGGGTCAATCGCAGCCTAAGCCGCGACGCCGCTGGCGCGTATGCGAGGCTCGTTTTGATGAGGCGGATTATAGCTCTCCTTCCAGGCGTAGCGGTGACAGTTATGTT
>DAINRK010000062.1:8545-13193 GCA_036741855.1 Anaerolineales bacterium | reverse complement strand
GCAAATCACAAGAGGTGCCAGGGAGAAAAACATGAAACTTTGCGCCCTTTGCGAGCTTCGCGGTTCAAAATTTGAGCCGGGGCGGTGGTATAATAAGGGAAATCCAGGCATTTCCTTCATTAGTTAAGACGCGGAGTCACAGAAACTCGTCCTTCGTGTCTTTTTATTGCCAATTACCCATTCATGAGCGCTTCACAAAGAGCTCAAAAGAGAGAATTATGGCTGACGAGAATATTCAAGCTGGTAATATCCAACAAGTTGATATAGATTCCCAGATGCGGGACGCCTATCTAGATTACGCCATGAGCGTGATCGTGGCGCGCGCGCTGCCAGACGCGCGTGATGGACTGAAACCTGTCCATCGGCGCATTTTGTTTGCCATGCAGGAACTGGGCATTCGTTCCAACTCATCTTATAAGAAATCTGCCCGTATTGTGGGTGAAGTATTGGGAAAATTCCACCCTCATGGTGACTCAGCGGTCTATGAAACCATGGCGCGCATGGCCCAGGATTTTTCCATGCGCTATGTATTGGTGGATGGACAGGGCAATTTTGGCTCGATTGACGGCGATGCTCCTGCAGCAATGCGCTATACGGAAGCCCGTCTCCATAGACTGGCTGAAGAACTTCTCGCGGATATAGACAAAGATACTGTCGATTTCGGTCCCAATTTCGACGACTCTCTTGAAGAGCCGCTGGTATTGCCAGCTCGGGTACCGAACATGCTTCTCAACGGCACATCGGGTATCGCCGTGGGCATGGCAACCAATATCCCGCCGCACAATCTAGGCGAACTGACGGACGCCATTATTTATTTAATTGATAACTACGACAGGATGGATGACATTCCTGTTGAAGAATTAATGAAGTTCGTTCATGGACCAGATTTCCCTACAGGCGGAATTATCGTTGGCCGTGAAGGGATAGAGTCAACTTACGGAACAGGCAGAGGACGCATCGTCGTTCGAGGTATGGCGCATATCGAAGAAAGCAAAGGCGGCAGACATGAGATCATCATTACGGAAATTCCATATCAGGTCAACAAAACGACACTGATCGAACGTATTGCAGAACTTGTTCGTGAAGACAGGATAGATCAAATCTCCGACCTTCGCGATGAGTCCGACCAGCGCGGCATGAGCATTGTGATCGAACTCAAGCGCGGTGCGCAACCGAAAAAAGTTCTGAATCAACTATATAAATTCACATCTTTGCAGACCACATTTGGAGCGCAAGTGCTCGCGCTCGTAGATGGCGAGCCGCGCACTTTACCTCTTAAGCGCTCACTACAGATTTTCATCGAGCATCGGCAGACTGTGATTGTCCGCCGCACGAATTTCGAGTTGGCAAAAGCCCGCGCCCGCCAGCATATCCTTGATGGATATTTGATCGCGCTTAACAATCTTGATGCCGTGATTAAAACTATTCGTGAATCACAGGACGCAGATGTAGCCAAAACAAATTTGGTGCAGCGCTTCAAATTGAGTGAACTTCAAGCGCAGGCAATTCTCGATATGCAGTTGCGCCGGCTTGCTGCACTTGAACGCTGGAAGATCGAAGAGGAGCATAAGCAGGTCAAGGAGCAAATTGCGTACCTCGAAGACCTCCTGGCTCACCCGAAAAAGATCCTTGGGCTCATTCAAACCGATTTACGCGAACTGGCCGAAAAATACGGTGATGACCGGCGCACGCGCATCGCCGCGGAAGCCACTGAGTCACTCAGTGAAGCCGACCTGGTTCAGGATGAAGCAGTATTAATCAGCCTCACCGAGCGTGGTTATATCAAGCGTGTGGCGGCGTCTGCATTTCGATCACAGAGCCGTGGTGGACGCGGAGTGATGGGGCACACAACCAAAGAAGAAGATGAGGTTGTGGCATTGATCCCCGCGCGAAGTCTGGATACGATGCTTTTCTTCTCCGATAAAGGCAAGGTTTATAGCGAGAAGGTCTATCAAATCCCGGATGCAGACCGCACTGCAAAAGGCATTCCACTGGTCAATGTGCTTGCATTGGACGCCAACGAACGCGTAACGGCCGCAATCGCGGTCTCGGATTTCTCAGCACATGGATATTGTATGCTTGCAACAGCACGCGGTAAAGTCAAACGGGTGGTGATGGAGGAATTCGCAGCAGTCCGACCCTCAGGCTTGATCGCCGTCTCCCTGGAGGACGGTGATTATCTTGGCTGGGCGCGCCTGACCAGCGGGAATGATGAAGTGATCTTTGTTACAGAGAATGGACAAGCCTTGCGCTTCAACGAGAGCAAGGTCCGTGCGATGGGACGTCAGGCGGCGGGTGTTCAGGCAATCCGACTGAAAAATGGAGACTCTGTAACGAGCATGGATGTCGTCGAAAAAGATGGTTCACTTCTTGTTGTAACATCGGGTGGCTTTGGGAAGCAAACCCCATTAAAAGACTACTCTGCGAAGGGCCGCGCAACAGGCGGCATCTCTACAATAGATCAAAAGGCTTTGAAAGAAATTGGCAAGATTGTCTCCGCGCGCGTCGTTCAAAAAGCAGATGACCTGACGATCATTACTTCGAATGGTGTTGCGATTAGAATCAAGAACAAGGACGTCAAGCAGGCAGGACGCGCTACAAAGGGAGTACATCTTATCAAGCCGCAGCCAGGGGACAGTGTTGCCTCCGTCGCGCGCATCGCTGCGGAGGACTTGAAACGGGCTGGCGCCTCTCTCAATGGCGAAGAAAAAGAGGAACCGCAACCTCAATTGATTTAATCAAAAAGTCCAGCATTTGCTGGACTTTTATTTTTGTATAAATTGCAAAAGTTTGGGTTAAAACAATGACATCTTTCCTAATACAACCATTGCCAATGTTCCGACTAGGCACACTGTGAACATTAGCATCAAAGAAATCATAAATCTTTGCTGCGCTGTCATTCCAAGGAACTGTCCACTGCTTCGACGGCGAGCCGAAGACTTTTTCGGTTTTGGCTCTTTATAGCTGTCGCTTGGTTCCTCCTCATAGAAGGACGATTCGGCAGAGTCGCGAAGATTATCAAACATATATTTACCTCAACGCAAAGTATATCATGTCAAGGGACGAAGGCGCACATCCCCAAATCGTACTGCTACGGTCTTGTCATGCCCATCACGCAAACGTAAGCTTCCATCCGATTCCATTCCAAGAAGCTGACCGAAAACGGGCGGCTGATCTCCCACTTCAACCTGTACCTGTTCGCCTAAAAATGCAAGAGATTCGCTCCATCGATTCATAAATTCGTCTGTCCCCAACTGTGAGCGCAAGGTGATTAGGTTAGAAAGAATATCAAACAAAACTTCCATGCGATCGGGTGGATAACCTAATTCATCTTCCAGTGAGGTAGCTGGGAAATGTAGTAAATCTTCAGGAGGCACTGAGCCCATCAATACGTTAATTCCGATTCCAATCACTACGCAATCGATGTCTTCACCGGACCAAACTGATTCGACCAGGATCCCGGCTACCTTATGTCCCAGTACAAGCACATCATTGGGCCACTTGATCTGAGGTGTGAGACGACGCGCCTTTAAAGCATCGACTGCAGCCAGAGCTGCCAAGCCTACGATCCTAGAGAGATACGGTCTTTCATCGGCAGTGGGACGCAGGATCAAACTAAAAGCGAGAGCTGTACCAGGAGGTGTGAACCATTTTCGGTCAAGCCGGCCACGCCCTGCTGTCTGTTCTTCCGCAATGACCAGTGATAAATCTTTTGCATCATTTGCAGCCCACGCCAATGCTTCATCGTTCGTTGAACCTATGGATTCAAAATACTTAATATCCCCCAGGGGAAGTTTTAAAAGAGTCTTATTGAGTTCGCTTGGATTCATGTGAATCAAAACTCTAAGGGTCTGCGAGACCTTTAGGGTTTAATATCAAGGTAATACAAACCACGGGTTGATAAAACCTCCATTCTGACGGACTTCAAAATGAAGGTGTGCACCTTGTGAGTTACCTGTGTTACCTGCCGTAGCAATCTGTTGACCTGCACTCACGCTTCCACACAGACTCACAAAGAATGCACTTAAGTGTGCATAAACAGTCGAATATCCGTTGCCATGGTCAATTTGAACTACATTTCCATATCCATAGTTATATCCACCCTGCGCCATGGTCACCACACCACTGTCTGCCGCGAAGACCGGTTCACCTGCGCCTGCGGCAATATCAATCCCCAGATGCCCAGACCAATAATCGTTCCCCGATAAAGAATGGGAATTCGCAGGCCATACAAATGCACCACTTCCCACTGCACCTCCAGGACAGCTGCTCTGATTCGTTGAGGAGGTTCCCGATGCGCCGCTGGCTATCGTTGGCACCAGCCATTGCACAAACTCACGTTTTCCACCCGGTAGCATCACCCAAGAGCCCGATTCGATTTTTGGATCAGCGAGATCGATATCATTTCCGGGGTAATTGAGAATATCATCCACGTTTAGTTTGAATTCCTCTGCAACGCTCTCCAGCGTATCATTCTCTTTCCATTGATAATAAATACCATCTGTTGGCGGAATTTCCAAAACCTGTCCAGGTTTGAGGCTATGCGGATCATCCTGTAAGACATCATAATTTGCCCACAAAACAGTCTCTGCTGTGAGTTTATAGGATTCTGCAATCGCAAAGACTGAATCGCCGCGTGTCACGCGAT
>DAINRK010000062.1:0-8535 GCA_036741855.1 Anaerolineales bacterium | reverse complement strand
ATTCAACAGGCTTGTAACGAGGTTTATCGGCGGGGATATTCGTCTTGATCTGGATATCACGCTCAATGGAAGCAAACGCCTCAGGACCGCCCAACGCTGGCATCTCTACATCAGGAGGATTCTCATCTGATGCGGCTGTGGGCTGAGGCGCGAGCGCTTGCGGTGTAGATCTAGATTTTCTCCATATCAATGCCCCACCGATCAATCCAACCACGAGAATTGTTGTGACAGACCAACTGATGATATTGAATTTATTGCTATTGAAGAATGAGACAAGTTTTGGCATTCGAAAAATAATCTAGCTCAAACCCTGCTTATGAATCTCTCCCAAGATTTTCTAGGAATTCCTGATTGTTTCGCGCCCGGTCCAGGCGAGTGACGATCGCTTCTGTCGCGACAGATTGATCCATGCCTGCTCCCTGAGGCTGTGGCGAGATCATCTGAATATACATGCGACGCATCAACGAAAAGCGCTGCAGTAAATCGGGACCAAGCAAGAGGTCCTCGCGGCGTGTGGATGAGCGTTCGATATCCACTGCTGGGAAGATACGTCGTTCCTGCAATTTGCGTGACAGGTGCAACTCCATATTGCCGGTACCCTTGAATTCTTCAAATACCACATCATCGAGGCGAGAGCCGGTGTCTACAAGGCAGGTTGCAATAATGGTCAATGAGCCACCTTCTTCGATGTTACGGGCCGCACCGAAGAAACGTTTCGGGGGATATAACGCCGAAGGGTCCATACCGCCCGAGAGAGTGCGCCCTGAGGGATTTACCACCAGGTTATACGCCCGAGCCAGGCGGGTTATCGAGTCCATCAAGATTACCACGTGGCGGCCTATCTCCACCAACCTCTTAGCCCGCTCTAAGGCCAGTTCGGCCGTACGTACATGAGAGGTGACCGGCTCATCAAAGGTGGATGCAACTACTTCGGCATCGACCGAGCGGTCCATATCCGTCACTTCTTCAGGGCGTTCACCAATCAGCGCAACGATCAAATGTACATCTGGATATTTGGTTGAAACGGAGTTCGCAATTTGCTTGAGGATTGTTGTTTTTCCCGCCTTTGGAGGCGAAACAATGAGTCCACGCTGGCCCCGTCCTATAGGAGCGATCAGGTTGATTAATCGCGGTGCAAGTGTATCGTGATCAGTTTCGAGGTCAAAGCGCTTATCCGGGAAGATAGGTGTAAGGGTCTCAAAGACCGGCCGTCGGGTGGCTTCTTCCGGGTCCAGACCATTGATCGATTCTACCTTCAGTAAACCAAAGTGCCTTTCGCTTTCGCGTGGTGGGCGGACCTGCCCGATCACCAAGTCTCCTGCACGCAGATCGTGGCGCCGGAGTTGTGCCTGTGATACATAAACATCCTGGTCGCTGATCCGGTAGTTCGTTGCACGCAGGAAGCCTATGCCTTCGCTCATGATCTCAAGGATACCGCCGCGCAGTTCGATTCCTTCCTTCTGCGCCTCTGCTTCGCGGATCATCATGGCAAGTGTCTCTTTCTTCAAGCGGTTGGAATTGGCAATGTTCAGTCCCTTCGCAATGCCGCGCAGCTTGGAAAGAGGTTCGTTCTCAAGTTCTAGTATTTTCATGGCTGTTTCTCGTTGTGTGGGGTGTTGGAAAGTTCAATTAACCAGCATTTTCCAGGCTGGTGATGTCCCTTAGGTTGTGGCTGAATGTGGATTTTCGGTCAAGTTCTGTTTACGCATAACCCGTGCAGGTTAGCTTGCCGTGCATCCGGATTACGCAATGATGGGGCTGTAAAGCAACGGGGGAATATATTATTATTATAGCATGTTCAAGTATGCGATGCAAGAACCTAAAACTAGTTGAGCATACGATTTTGCAAATCCCAAAGACGCCGATAAAGCCCATTAAATGCCAACAAATGTCCGTGAGTACCCCGTTCTACCAGTTGGCCCTGATCCAACACAAGGATTTCGTCCACTTCGCCCAGCCTTACCAACCGATGTGTAATCAGTAAGGATGTTTTACCACGCATCGCAGTAAACAGGCTTTCCAGAACCTGGCGTTCTGTCACCGGGTCGAGATTTGCCGTAGGTTCGTCAAAGATCAAAATCGGCGCGTCTTTCAGGAGCATACGCGCAATTGCGAGCCTCTGACGTTCACCGGCTGATAGTCTAAGACCCTGCTCGCCGATGATCGTATCATATCCTTTTGGCAGGCTCATGGCAAATTCGTGAATTTGCGCAGCACAAGCAGCAAATTCCATTTCTGTCTGAGTCATGGAGGGACGCGCCAGACGTAAATTTTCGCGGATACTTGTGTTGAAAAAGTAACTATTCTGTGAGACAAGAGCGAATCTCTCTCGGACTTCATCCTGATTCAGCGCTTTGAGCGACTCGCCACCCAAACAGATTTCTCCCATATGGTAATCCCAGAATCTGAGCAACAGATTTGTGATCGTGCTCTTCCCCGCCCCGCTGGGACCCACGATGGCAACGGATTTTCCTGCTGGAATTTTGAGGGAAATATTCTGTAATGCCGGTATGGACTGAGATGGATAACTAAACGTTAAGTTTGAAATCTCTAAATCAGCATCTGTAGTTGTTACCTTTCGCAAGGCTTCTCTTCGCAGGAGATCGTCCGTAACAGCCGGCACTGCATCGACGACATCAAATAATCTCCTGGCTGCTTCACGGGAGGCATTCCAGGATTGTGCTGCCAAAGGCAAGGGAATGATCGCTTCAAATGAAGCCAATGTCATCAGAGCGAATGTACCCAGCATCACTCCGTTGACATTCCCCGCTGTTACTTGAGGAATCACCATAATAAGCACCAACCAGAGGGCAAAATTAGTCAAGAAAGTAGAAAGTGCAGAATGGAATCCGCTTATCCGTGCCATCTGCTTCTGTGCTGAGCCATAAGTCTCACCAGCCAAGGAGATTTGCTTCAGGCGGTCGGTAGCGCGACCAAAGGCGAGCAAATCGGCAATACCCTGGAATCCATCAACAAGCTGAGAATGAATATTCGCACGTTGTGTAACGAGCGCCTGTGCGGGGTTGCGACTGATCATGTGGATAATGATTGGCAACACCCATCCTAAAGTGAGGAAGAAGCCAATTAGGACAAAAGCAAGCAAAGGGTAGAACGATGCAAAAAATATGGATAGACCGAATAAGACCAAAAGTGCCGTCAAAGGCGGGGCGATCACACGCACATAAAAGTTTTCCAAAGTTTCGATATCGCCGATCACGCGCGCCAAGAGATCCCCACTTTTGTATTCCATCAATCGCGCAGGGGCAAGTGGCTCAAGCCTTTCATAGAACCAGACGCGCAGGCGGGCGAGCAAACGAAAGGTCACGTTGTGCGAGACCAGGCGTTCGAGATAACGAAGGACGCCACGGCTGATGCCAAAGAAACGCACACCGACAATGGACACACCGAGAACCGCAATGGATGGATGCAATGCTGCAGTGGAGATCAGCCAGGCTGATGTACCGATAAGGGCCATACTTGACCCAATCGTTAGTGTGCTGAGCAGAATGGAAAGTGCAACCCAGTTCCATGAACCGTTGAGAAAGGAGAGGAGGCGGAAGAGGATTGACGATTTACGATTTACGATTTTCGATTGGGTCTTAGAGACTGGAGACTGGAGATTGATGGCTGGTCTATTATCGAATATCGAAGGTCGATTATCAGTTGTTACTTGTGACCTTTGACTTTCGCTTTGATGAGCTTTTACCATTTCCGCGTATTTGCCATTTTTTGTAAGCAGTTCATGATGCGTGCCTTGTTCGATGATGCAGCCTTTGTCAAGCACAATAATTTGATCGGCATTGAAAACGGTATTCAGCCGGTGAGCAATGGTAATGACCGTGCGTCCATGCATGAGGCGATGAGTGGATTCCTCTAGCAGGGATTCGGTTTCGGGGTCCAGGCTGGAGGTTGGCTCGTCAAGAATGAGGATGGGCGCGTTTTTTAAGAAGGCGCGTGCTAATGCAAGGCGTTGGGCCTGTCCCCCACTGAGGCGCGCGCCACTTTCGCCAATTACAGTTTCATATTGCTCAGGAAGAGTTTCAATGAATTCATGCAAATGTGCAGCTTTGGTTGCTTCGATGACTTCTTCATCTGTGGCGCTGGATTTTCCAAGACGAACGTTGGCAGAGATTGTGTCATTGAATAGATAGGGCTTTTGTGGAACCCAGGCGATCTGTTCGCGCCAAGAGTCTATAGAGATATCAGATAAGCGCTGATCATTGATTGTGATTTTCCCGCTTGTTGATTCTGCAAAGCGCAGGAGTAGATTTGCAAGCGTGGTCTTTCCCGCACCACTTGGACCAACAAGTGCAATATGTTGACCCGCTTTTATTTGTAAATAGATGTCATTGAGCGCGGGCGTTGTTTCACCTGGATACGTGTAAGTAACATTCGATAGTTCGACATTTGCTATTTCGAAATCGGGAACCGCCGTAAGGTTGTTGATTTGTGGCGTTGGAATTGGTACGTCCAGAATTTCAAAAATTCGCTTTGCCGCGGTTGTCCCGGCCATGCCGGCATGAAAGCGCGCGCCAAGCATGCGCAACGGCAAATAAAATTCGGGCGCAAGAATAAGCAGGAAGAACGCCTCACGGAATTCCATTCTTGCATAAAGCAAGCGCAAGCCAATCTCCACTGCAATGACAGCTGTGCTTAGTGTTGCGAGTAATTCCAACGCGAGTGCCGAGAGAAACGTGATTTTCAAGACGTTGAGAGTCGTATCCCGGAATTGATTGCTGACTTGGGCAATATTTTTAGCGTGGGCTTTGGATTGGCCGAAAAGTTTGAGTGTTGTTAAACCCTGCAAACTATCGAGGAAATGCGCAGAAAGGCGCGAGAGCGTTTGATATTGCCGCCCGGTGACAATCTCTGCGCCCTTGCCAATCATGATCATGAAGAAGGGAATCAATGGCGCGGTGACCAACATCACCACGCCAGACAAAAAGTCCAATGGGAAGACAACGAGCAAAATACTGATCGGAACCAGGGCAGTAATAATAAGCTGAGGCAGATATTGGCTGTAATAGGCGTCCAATGCCTCTATGCCTTCGACCGCGGCGGTGGTCAGTTCACCGGTTCGCTGTCCGCGAGTGTAAGCCGGACCGAGATTTAGGATATGGTTGAAGAGCCGATCCCGTAAATCTGACTTTATTTTTACCGCGACGACGTTTGCGCTAACTTCATTGATCCATGTCAGAATTCCCCGCCCGGCGATGATGATCAAGATGAAGCTCAGCCACCTTGATACTTCTGTCAGTGTTTGTCCCTTAAGGAAGACTCCATCAACTGTATTGCTGACGAGATAGGCCTGGCTGATAGTTAACAGGCCAATCACAAATCCAGATAGAACCGTTAATAAGAGTCCGGCTCTAGAGTCGCGGGTGAGAGCAAGAAGTCGGCGGTGCATAAAAAAGTTCCATGTGTCAATTTTCAAGTGCCATGTTAAAAAAGCCGGAAGGTTGAACAGAAGCCTGTCAACCTTCCAACGACGCGGGCAGTATTGATCTAGTAGACGAGGCTTTTCTTGTCAGCGCTGATCCGTTTGCGGAACATGTAGTACGTCCAGCCTTGATAGGCAAGCACAATCGGAACGAAGATCAACGCAATAATGGACATGACCGTCAAAGTATATTGCGATGAAGATGCGTTATAGATCGTCAGGCTATATGCAGGATTTGTACTGGAAATCATGACACGCGGGAACATCAATGTGAAGAAGGCAATTTGCGTCAGGATGATATGGACGCCAGTTGAGATGAATGCCCAGCCTTCCATCCTGCGGTCGATAAAGATAATCGTTACCAGCAGTACAACTACCGAGGCAATGGGCATGATACCGGGATTGATGCCTATCTTGGTTACAATATCAGTGAAGATATAGGTAGTAGCAGCAAGCACAATAACTGCCAGTGCCGCGACGATATATAGCTTTTTGGATAACTCACGGGCCCGATCACGCAATTCACCATCCAGCTTCAACGTGAGAAAGTTTGCGCCATGTAACAGGAATACAGAGACCATCGTTATTCCACCAATCAACCCATAGGGGTTCAGCAGAGTAAAAAAGTTACCTGTGTACATCATATTTTCATTAATCGGCACGCCACTGGCAAGATTTGAAAATGCAGTCCCGAGCAAAAAGGGTGAGAGAAACGAACCAATTGCGATCATCCAATCGAAGCGGCGGCGCCATGCCGGATTAGAATCTTTTGAGCGGTATTCGAACGAAATACCACGCAAGATCAACCCAATCACCAAAAGAAACAGAGCCAGATAGAATCCGCTGAACATCGTAGCATACCAGTGTGGGAAGGCAGCAAATGTTGCACCACCAGCTGTGATCAGCCAGACTTCATTTCCATCCCAAACGGGGCCAATGGTATTGATAATGGCGCGGCGTTCCGTATCCTTTTTGCCGAGGAAAGGCAGGAGCATACCAACGCCAAAATCAAAACCTTCAAGGAAGAAGAAGCCAATCCACAATACGGCAATCAGGATAAACCAAAGGGCTTGTAGAAATTCGTAAGACATACTTTGCCTCCGTACATAGTCTTACCTGCCAACAGGTAAGGCTTCAGACATATCCCCATTTTCTTCAGATTCGCCATCAATCGATTCATGCAGCGCCGCGTCTGGGCCTGCTATAGCGAATTTTTTCATCAGGTAGAACATTGCGACTCCAAGAGAACCATAAACCACCGCATAGCCAATCAAGGAGATAAGCAAATCTACAGTGGTGAGATTAGGGGAGACTCCTTTATCAACCGTGAGTAAACCTTGTACGATCCAGGGCTGGCGTCCCATTTCTGTCAATATCCAGCCGCTCGTGTTGGCAATATACGGAAGCGCGATCACCCACGGTACCCACTTCATCCATCTGGCATTTTCATAAGGTCTGCGGGTGATGAATAGGAAAAATGCTGAAAGCGCGATCATGATAAAACCGACTGTCATCATGGAGCGGAAGGACCAATAGGTGAATACGATCAGTGGAATGTAATCGCGAGGACCATAAAGGGCTTCATATTCCTTTTGGATGTCATTCACGCCTCGAACTTCACAATTCAGGTTGTTGCATGCCAGGAAACTTAAGACTCTCGGAACACGGATCGACCAAACTTCGCGCTTGCCTGAAAGGTCACCGATTGTCAGGATTGAAAAGGAGGCAGGTTGTGAAGTCTCCCAATGTGCCTCGATGGCTGCAAATTTCATAGGCTGCGTTTCATACATGTACTGTCCGTTGGTATGCCCTCCAAGGAAGACCAGGACACTGGCGATCAAACCCACAAGTGCCGCCATCTGGAAGGAGGTTTTAAAGATCTTGAGGTTTTGCTGACGATAAATATGATAGGCACTCACACCGAGGATCAGGAAGGAAGCTGTGACAAAGCCGGCTGCAATTGTGTGCCAGAAGAACAACCAGCCTTTTGGATTCGTAATCAAAGCAAAGAAGTCCACCAGCTCAGCACGGCCATTCACCTCATTGATCACATAACCCACAGGATGCTGCATCCAGCCATTCGCAAGCAGGATCCACAGTGCGGAAAAATTCGAGGCGATTGCAACGAGCCAGATGGAAGCCAGATGCACTTTTTCCGGCACACGTCCTTCGCCGAAGACCCAGATCCCCAGGAATGTAGATTCCAGGAAGAAGGCAAGCAAAGCCTCAATGGCCAAGGGCGCGCCGAAAATATCACCTACATAACGTGAATATTCAGACCAGTTCATACCGAACTGAAATTCCTGGACGATGCCTGTGACCACACCAATGGCAAAATTGATAAGGAACAAATTTCCCCAGAACTTTGCCATCTTACGATAATCTTCATCCTTCGTCTGGTAATAGAGGGTTTGCATGTACGCGACGAACCATCCCAGCCCGAGTGTAAGTGGCACAAAGAGAAAATGATAGATTGTCGTCAGCCCGAATTGCCATCTCGAGAGTGAAAGTGGATCCATATCAACTCCTTGAAGCCTATATGTGAATTATATCACAAATGAATGGTGGGTCAAGCGCACACAATAAACTTCGATATTATTGTGTTGATTTAGTCCTTGATAAGTTTTCGATTTGCAAGTGAATAAAACGATTATAATCACTTAACAAACTTCCCCTGAGGTATACATGATAGACCCTGTTATATTTACGATTAGACTTTTCGGTTTGGAATTGCCTCTCCGCTGGTATGGCGTGATCGTCATGGTCGGCGTCATTGTTGGCTCTTTGATTGTTGAGCGCGAAATCAGACGCCGCGGCGAAAACGGTGACAGAATCTGGGATGCACTAATATGGGTACTGCCTATCGGCATCATAGGTGCACGCCTTTGGTTTGTTTTGAATGCAACGATCGGCGGAAACCGCTTCTATATTGAAAACCCTGCAAGCATCATAAAGATATGGGAAGGCGGATTGCACATCTTTGGCGGCTTTCTTTTTGGAGCGGCTGCTCTCCTATGGTATCTTCGCCAGAACAAACTCGACCCCTGGCTCTTTCTTGACGCAGCAGGACCCGCAGCTTTAATTGGTCAGGGCAT
>DAINRK010000061.1:0-13217 GCA_036741855.1 Anaerolineales bacterium | reverse complement strand
GATATAATCGAGACAAGAAGGAGGCGCGCTCATTTATGAAAATCCTCGTCCTGAACAATGACCTGATGGAACGCACCGTGATACAGCAGGTGTTGCAGCGCAATGGTCATGAGATCATCCCGGCTGAAACGAGTGATATTGCCATGCATCTCCTCCAGCAGGGCGGGATCCGATTTGTCATTGCAGACCGCGCCACCACGGATATCGATGAAAAGGAGTTCATTAAGCGACTCCGCGAAGCCAAGCCCCCTTATTATATTTATATTCTATTGATCGCATTAAGAGTGCAGGATACTGACGTCACTACGCCGCGCATGGGAGCAGATGATTACCTTCACAAACCGATTGTGCCCATTGAGTTGAAGTCTCGTGTTTACATCGGGGAGCGTATTCTGGCCCTGGGCGATAACCTCATCCAAGCCAGGGGCGACGTTAAAAATACGGCTGTGTTCGACCCACTCACAAATGCCCTCAACCAATCGGCTTTTCTCACATTATCGCGTGGGGAACTCGAACGTGCGCGCCGTGCACAGTCATCGCTCAGCTTGATCGCGCTGGATATCGATAACTTCAAAGCCATCAATAGCCAGTATGGCAAAGAAATCGGCGATGATGTGTTGACTGTCGTTTCACAGTCGATACGCGAGAAAAGCCGTCCATATGATGGCGTGGCGCGCTATGAAGATGATATGTTCCTGTTGATCCTGCCGGGAGTGATCGGGCAGGATGCAGAAAAGGTCGCTGAAAGAATTTTGAAGGGCATTTATAACATCAATATCTCGCTGATGGATGGCACAGCCGTGAGCGTAAATCTAAGTGCCGGCATCGCTTCCGCCATGCAGATTTCGGCCTCTACTGAAATCGAAATGTTGATCCAGAAAGCTACTGAAGCAGTGAAACAAGCCAAGCGTGAGGGTGGAAACCAGGTGTATACGGTGTTTCTCTAAAGCCCGAAAGAATTCATAAAAAGTATTGCAACAAAAAAAACGCAATCATCCCAGCCAGGATGGTGATCAACGTATTTTTGCTAAACCAGGCAACCAGGATTGCAACCAGTCCAGCCAACATATGATGATTATCAAGCGATAAATTCAACGCACCATCGCGGATGAACAACTCGGGAAAGACAATCGCGGAGAGCACCGCAGGCGGGACGTAGTGCAGTGCCTTCCGCAGCGCATCCGGGACGTGGAACCTGCCAAACAAATAAATGAACGAGAATCTGATCGCGAACGTGATCAATCCGCCAAACAGCAAAACAAGCCAGATGTTCATGAGGTTCCCTCTGAAGGCGAAGTCTCATCCGGGGATCGTCGTTTCTCCAGCAATGTCCCAACGATAATTCCCACCAGGGCTGCAACAATTAATCCAAGTTGATAAGGCAGGGTATGAGCGAACAATGCAACCACTCCCGCGGATATTGCCGCGGCAATCGCAGGTCGATCCTTCAAGACGGGCACGACCATGGCAATGAACGTGAGCGGCAGTGCAAAATCCAGCGACCAGGATTCAGGGATGGCTGCACCAAGAAAGATGCCCAGTGCTGTGCTGATCTGCCAATCGATCCAAAGTGTGAGTCCCGCACCTAAAAGGAAGAAGTGACCAAAAGGAGTGGCACCTTCCTTCTCATAATGGATCACAGTCGGGGCATAGGCTTCATCGGTAAGCAGATAGGCCAGCAATGCCTTCCAACGCGTCGAAAGGGAGGCAAGGTACGGGGCCAGGGAGGCTGAGTACAACTTTTGCCGCAGGTTCACTACCGCGATAGTCAACAGGATCACCAACCCCGGCGCAGATTCGCGCACAAGTTCAGTTGTGATGAATTGTGCCGACCCCGCGAATACAAGAGAAGACATCATCTGTACCGCTGATGTGGGTAGCCCTGCGTTGATCGCCAGCGCACCATAGATCATTCCAAATGGGAAACCGCCGATCAACAGAGGGATTTCAGCACGGACTCCTGCCCAAAAATTTTTTGCCTGTTCAGTCATATTCTCCTAAAATTCATTGCGCAAAGAGAATGGAGTCTCCTCTCCTATTGGGACATCGTGCCCGTAGGGTAGAGGGCCAGGGTGATGGATTGTTACTCACAACGAAATAATAGACGCCGCGGCACGCTGTCCGCTTTCGACCGCGCCTTCCATGTATCCCTGAAAAGGCGTGGCATGTTCGCCGGCAAAGAGCAAGCGGCCCGCAGGTTCGAACAACATCTGCCAGTGAGCAGTCACTTCACCGGGAGCGAGCGCCATATAGGAGCCGCGCGTAAATGGCTCGTTGGGCCAGGCCACGGTCGCTGTATGTTCGATCAGATCAGACGAGCCAGGGAAGACCTTTTCTATCTCCCGTATCGCCACCCGGATTCGTTCCTCATCGGATAACGCGGCAAGTCTCGCACCGGGATCTCCGCCTGTGTAGGCAGTGATTATCCCATCTGCGCTTTCGAGATGACTGGTCGCCAGCCAGGTGATCACAATCGGTGAATCTGTTGTCAGGCGTCCATTCCACCCTTCTTGATCCCAAAACCGTTTTCTATATTGGATCATCACCTTGGTGACCGCACCATAAGAAATTTCGTTTACCATCCTCTGGTGTGCAGATGGCAATGACGAATTAAAGTCGATCAATCGTGCAGTCGTCAACGGAACAGCCAGAATCACATAATCGGAATGAATTGTCTGATATGCATTGCCTTGTTTATAGGTAACGGCTACTTCATCCGGCAGGATTCGTACCGACATCACGACGGCGCTCGTGCGCACATCCGGTAGGGCATCCGCAAGTGCGCGTGGGATCAAATCGTTTCCGCCGATCACACGCCAATTGAGATGACGTTCATCTGTGCTGTAATACATTGCCGAGTTGCGCGCGAGATCTAGCAAGGAAAAACACTCCGGCTCAGCCGTATATTCCGAACGAATATGCTGGATGAAATAACTCTTGGCGAGCGGGTGTGCATCCAGCGCATTGATCCAATCCAATGCAGATTGCGCGTCGAGACGCGCTGCCTCAGGCGAGGTTTGAGGCTGATTCGGATCCGGGACGTGTTTTCCCAGCTCGGACACAGCCTCCCACATCTTCTCGATCTCCGGGAGAAGATTCGTTCCCCAGATCTTCTCATCGGACAACCGGCCCGACTTTCCTTCGAATGCACCCCAATCTTTATCCTGTCTCTGCCAGCTTCCCACCTGACCCAATTTCAAATTGAACTGCCTTGCATAAGCAAGCATGCGCACGTGACGATCTTCGATAAACTCACCACCGCCTTCCGCCACCAATCCATTCGAGAAGCTTCGCACACTATATACGCGCCCTCCGACGCGGTCACGTGCCTCAAGCACTGTGACGATCCAGC
Organism: Anaerolineales bacterium; assembly: GCA_036741855.1. Taxonomy (GTDB): domain Bacteria; phylum Chloroflexota; class Anaerolineae; order Anaerolineales; family Villigracilaceae; genus Defluviilinea. The sequence continues at coordinate 9,865 of DAINRK010000061.1, read as the reverse complement.
CGGCACGATGTAAATCATAGGCGGCGGACAATCCGGCTAACCCTGCACCGATGACGGTAACCGTTCGATTGTTTGAGTCCATGGGTGATGATTGCTCCAGTGACGGTAAGATTGTCAGGAACTATAGCATACATAACTTGATACCGGCAATGTATAAAAATTCACCCTGACTTTTTAGATCAGGGTGAATACTCCTTACTGACTTCTCCGCAAAAACTCCCGTATCGAGATGGATGCCGCAGCGCCTTCTCCAACGGCAGACGCAACCTGCTTGGTGCTTCCATGCCGTGCATCGCCGGCAACAAATATTCCCGACAGGCTGGCTTCAAAGGGAAGTGGTTCCATACCCATAGCATCTTTCTCATGATCGATATCGTGACCGGTCAACACAAAACCATATTTATCCAGTGCCACGTAATTTTTTAGAAAACCAGTATTCGGCGTTTGCCCAATAAATATGAACGCGGCGGCAGGATGAATTTCCTCTGGTTTATCACCATCTTTGAAATGAAATTTGATCGTTTTTAATTTTGAGTTTTCCCCTTCAATGGAATCGACGACTGTGTTGTACTTTAATTCGATGCGGGATGTTGGTTCGGTGGCTTTGTCGATGGCAATCTGGCTGGCAGTGAGACGGTCCCCGCGCACGAGGAGAGTCACTTTGTCTGCAAAGTTGGTGAGATGCAGTCCCTCTTCAACCGCTGAATTGCCGCCACCGATCACAACAATTTCCTTCGCGCCTTTGTAGAAAGGTCCATCGCAGGTTGCACAGAAGTGGATGCCTGCGCCAATGTAATCGTCCTCACCGGGAACTTCGAGACGTCGATACGACGCACCTGTTGAGATCAATATGGCTTTGGAATGATAATGCTTGCCGTCCGAAGTATAGACTTCATGATAGCCTTCTTCCATCTCGAGCCGCTCTACATCGACTGCCTGCAAAATTTCCACACCGAAACGCCGCGCCTGTTGTGTTACACGCTCCGAGAATTCCTGCCCGCTGATGCCTTCTGGGAAGCCAGGGAAGTTATCTAACCCGACTGTGATGCCAGCTTGTCCGCCGAGACCGGAACGTTCGATCAGGAGAACATCCGCGCCTTCGCGTGAAGCATAGATCGCGGCCGTCAGACCTGCAGGTCCGCCGCCAATGATGATCAGATCATAGTAAACCTTCTTGGCTTCGGTTTTCAGTCCCAGCTTTTTCGCAAGCTCTGCGTTGGAAGGCTCCACAAGGAATGTATCATCTTCGAACACTATGGTTGGGATAATGCGTTTGCCTTCATTCTTTTCCAGAACGTACATCTCGCCGGCTTTATCCTGTTCAATATCCACCCACTTATAAGGGACAAACTGCTCACCAAGAAATTTTTTCGCGCGGCGGCAATCCGGACACCAATAGGCACCATACACAGTGACTCGAGTTTCGGTCATTTGACATTCTCCTATGTGATTGATTTGCTATTGACGACCTGACAGGCGAAATTAATTCCCTCGCAAAATAATATGTTAATTCTTACGTAAGATTTTATGGAAAATTTGCTCTCGCCGCCGTCTTGAAAAACCGCGAAGCGGTGGACGGCAGCTTGAGCAAACTAAGGCAATGGATGCCAGAAGAAAGAAAGGATCATCGCAGCGATTAACAGAAGCGCTGCAATAGTTGTAAAGAATGCACTGATCTCAATAGTCTCGCGTGTGGTCACCAGATAGGTTGGAAGGTTTTGGAAAACATTTTGAAGTTCGCCGGCGCTCGTGGCGGCATAATAACTTCCACCTGTCATAGCCGCGATTTGTCGCAATGTCCCTTCATCCAACTCTCTGCGAAAGCCTGCGCCGCCCCCAAACGGAGAGCCCAATCCGAACCCCTGATTGCCGCCGAACTGATCGAACTCTTGAAAGTCACCACAGTTCATAGGGGAAGTATTATTTAATGTACCGAATCCGATCGTGTAGACCCTCACCCTTCGGTCCGCCGCTTGTTGCGCCGCGGTCAATGGAAAGGGTCCAGCATTACTCGCACCATCAGTTAGAAGGACAATAATATGAGGAACATATTCCCCTTCTGGCGGCACTGAATCGGGTGATACGCCCAACTCACTCGGCGCGACGCGGCTGTCAATTTCAGAGATCGCATCAATGGCACGAAGGATTGCACTTCCAATGGCTGTCCTGCGAGCAGTTGTAAGACCTTCGACTGCATTCTGTAACGCGCGTACATCATTCGTTGGCGGTAGTACCAGTTCGGCAAACCCTGCGAAGGCGACAACACCAATCTGTGTTCCGCTACCTTGTTTTTGAATGAAGGCCTGGGCAGCATCCTTCGCGGCTTCCAGCCGGTTTGGCGGAATATCGGTTGAGCACATACTTCTTGAGACGTCTATCGTCAGGATAATGGTCGCTCTGTTGGATGGCACAGTTACCGTAGCCACAGGTCGACTCAATGCCATGACCAGGCTGACAAGCGCCAAAAGGACGAGGATGAACGGTAAATGTCGCCTGAGCCAGGATTGATGTGCTGCCGCTTCCCTCACTAATGACAGGCTGGAGTAACGAATTGCGAAACGCCTTCGTCGCCTTAATACCAGGAGATATACCACGACGATAAGCGGGATTAATATGAAAAGGTATAGGGAACCAGGCCATAACAGGCTCATAAGCTATCTCCTTACACAGGCAAAAGCCATGAATACGTTCATGGGATATGGCCAAACCAGAGAAGCGAAATCGCGCCTCCGATCAAAATAACGAGAAAACTGATCCCTGCCAAAATGAAGGTGATTTCCATCTCTTCTCGCTTGATGGACAACTTCGGTTCCAGATCATTATAAATCCTACGGAGGTCTTCTGCACTCCCTGCATTGTAATACGCTCCGCCGGTCGTATCCGCGATATATTGCAGTATAGGTTCGTTAAGCGCCGAATGGACGGTGAAGCCTTCGACTGTAATTGTTGCTCCCGCTGTGCTGCCGATCCCAACGGTGTAAATGCGCACACCCAGGTCTGCTGCCAGATCTGTGGCAGCCAGCGGGTCCGGGGACTGGTTGTTCTCTCCGTCGGTTAGCAGAACGATCACTGCAGACGAATACCAGCCTTGCGGAGAGGGCACAGCCGTTGGCGCTTGCCCATCAGACATGCTGGCGGTGGTTAAGATCGGAGGGTCGCCCGCGCTCACAGCAATTGTGTTGAGAGCCACCAGGATTCCGTTACCAACGGATGTGCCACGCCGCGGTACGAGGCGCTCTATCGTGGCGATGGTTTCATCCCTGTTTTCAGTCGGAGCCTGCACCGAAATACCACCATCACTAAACGCAACAACACCGATCAGTATGCTGGATGGCTGCTTATCTACAAAATCGAGCGCGGCTGCTTTTGCTGCTTCCATGCGCGTTGGCTTCAAATCGTCTGCAGACATGCTGCCCGAGACATCAAACGTGAGAATGACAGTCCCTTCGATGCGCGGCACACTCACAGTCGCTTGAGGGCGCGCCATGGAAATAAGAAGCAGAGTAATCCCGGTCAAAAAAATCATCGCTGGAACATGACGACGGACTCCCGGTCCACTTCCGGCCGCATTGCGGACAAGACCAAGGCTTCCATATTGCGCGGCAAATTTGCTCCTCCGCTGTTGCAACCGTAAATAAAGCAAAACTAATAGAGGGACACATAACAACATCAAAAGTAGGGTGGGCCAGGCGAATGACATGATTAAACCTATTAACGTCGGAACGCTCTAAATTGAATTATTTCCTGCGCTGTTTCCTTTGCTTTGCAAAACGCACAATGGCACGCACAAGATCCTCGTCCGTGGAAAGCGATAACGCATCCACGCCAGCACGTTTGAACGCCTGATTCAATGCATCCTCGCGCTGCTTCGCCACCTCAAAAAAACGTTTGCGAAATTTGGGATCATGGGTATCCACAAACAATTGCTCACCGGTTTCCGAATCTTCCATGACCACCATACCAACGTCAGGTAATTCCACTTCACGCGGATCCCATAAACGGATCGCCAGAACTTCATGGCGTTGATTCAGCAAACTCAGCGGCTTTTCCCAACCAGGCTCGCTAATAAAATCTGAAATGATGAATATCAACGAACGCCGCTTGATCGAATTGAGCGCGCCTTCGAGCAACACTTTGAGATTTGTGAGTGGTGCGCGAGCCAGGCGCGGCTGTTTGAGTAGATCGTTAATCAAACGCAGAACCTGCAATCGCCCGCCTCGCGCCGGGATTGTATGTTGAATCTTATCCCCAAACATCATCGCCCCGATGCGATTCCCATGGCGGGTCAATAAGCGTGCCAGGACAGTCACAAAATCAACAAGCATCGTCCGCTTGTCGTTTTGAGTCTGCACCGCGCCAAAGTCCACTGAGGGGCTTAGGTCCAGCAGGAACCACGCGTTGATCTCACGATCCTCCACGTATTGCCGCACGTAGGGTGTATCCATCCGCGCGGTGACGTTCCAATCTATGTAGCGAATATCATCCTGGGGCTGGTATTCCCGCAGGTCAGCGAAATCCACGCCGAAGCCATAGAACAGCGTACGATAATCGCCCTGTAATAAGCCATCCAGCCTGCGGATGACATTCCAGTCGAGACGGAGAAGGATACGTTCAGGCGTTGCTGCCGATATTGGCATGCTCATGTAAAGGCACCACTGGGATTGGAATGCGATCGAGGATTTTTTCCAGAATATGGTCACCCGTCACATTGTCTGAAAGTGCTTCGTAGGACAATACAATGCGGTGTCTCATCACATCCAACGCCATATCCAGAACATCCTGCGGCAACGCGTAGTTGCGGCCGCGTACGAAGGCGAGTGCACGCCCTGTCAGGATCAAGTTGATCGAAGCGCGCGGGCTCGCACCAAACATAATATAACGCTGCAATTCCTTCAGCCCGACGTCTTGTGGTTTGCGCGTCGCGGTTACCATGCGTACCGCATACTCCATGAGAGCCGGATCCACATAGACGCGATCTGATTCTTTTTGGAGTGCAAGTAACTGATCGGTAGTTAACACTTTCTGGACTGCCTGCAGCATCCCCGTCATGCGTTCAACAATAACAAATTCTTCAGTCGTGTTGGGATAACCAACAAGTACCTTAAGCATGAAACGATCCACCTGAGCCTCAGGCAGAGCATAGGTCCCTTCGGTCTCGATCGGGTTTTGTGTCGCAAGCACAAGGAATGGGTCAGGCACCTTGAATGTTTCACGCCCAATGGTTACCTGCCTTTCCTGCATCACTTCCAATAATGCGCTCTGCACTTTGGCAGGCGCACGGTTAATTTCATCTGCAAGAAGAAGATTCGTAAAAACGGGTCCCAGAGAAGTTTCGAACTTACCAGCTTTCTGGTTATAGATGCGCGTCCCGATCAGGTCAGCAGGAACAAGGTCAGGCGTGAACTGGATCCGTTTGAACTCTCCACCGATAGACTCAGCAAGGGTTTTGATCGCCATCGTCTTCGCCAGCCCAGGCACACCCTCAACGAGGATATGTCCACGCGCCAAAAGTGCAACAACCATACGTTCAAGTAAATGATCCTGCCCGACAATAACCTTCTTTACTTCATATAAGACCTTCTCCATTGGCGTTCGGTTTTCAGGATTTTTGTTTTGGACCATTGAATATCTCCTTCAGGGTGATTTGCTTGAACGAATAAAACTTCAACTATTAATAAGGCGGCGAACCGATTCCACCCGCCGCGGTAGCGATCGGCACCGCAAAACCAATCCCAACAAAAAAACTCTCATCCGTTGGATTGATAATTCCGGTCACAATCCCAATCACATGACCATTTCGGTTAAGCAGCGGACCACCCGAGTTGCCGGGGTTTGCCGCGGCATCGAACTGGATCAATCCTTCGATGGGTTGTTTGCCGTTTGGCGGCTGGAACGTGCGGTTGAACCCTGAGATAATCCCCTCGCTCATCGAACTATACAACCCAAACGGATTTCCCACCACATAAGCCTCGTCCCCCACTTGCATGGCACCGGGGTTCCCCAATGTCGCGGGGAACCATGTCTCTGGCATGGTCGTGGTCTGCAACACAGCGATGTCATTTTCAGGTTGTGCATTGACAACCGTTCCATCTGCTCGCGTACCATCTGCGAAGGTGACGATGATGTGCGTGGCATTATCCACTACATGTAAGCTGGTTAAGATGTCGCCCTGTTCATCAACAATTACACCGGTCCCCAAACCTCGTTCCGTCACAATGTTTTCTCCAGAAAACTCCGATTCGATCATGACCAATGAAGGTTGTATCGCCTGATATACCTGGACGGAATATGCCGGGCGCGGCGTTGCAGACGCCAATGCGCCAGCAATTGCATTTTCCATTTCAGTCGCAGTTACTTGATTGCCAGGGAAAAGAAAATTATAGAGAAAAAGAGCCAGAAAAGCCGCCACTACCCCGGAAAGGAACGGAAACATACCCCTGATACGTTCACGCAGACGCCCGAGGCGACTTTGAGAGACATCCTTTTTTGAAGCAGATGGTTCGTTCATTGCCTTCCTTTGGACAGTCATTCAACGAATCGTCGAGAGAACTTTACAAATCAATCTTACAGGCAATTATGAAAATTTGCAATTACTGAGTGCCGCATAATCATAAAATTTGAAATAAATAATCAGTCTATATTACTCCAGAAAGTTTAGCAAATAATGAGACAGGCGGTAGACCATGATGAGAAAACTTTAGTGAACATGCTCGGTGAGACTTCCTAATTTAAATTCCGATGCAATCAAAAGCACATACCTTACCTGACGACTCTCCTACGCTTCTCCTTCAACCCTCAACCCGCTACCGTTTAATATACGTATGTTTCCCGATCATGGATTTGCCAACATTTCAACCAAGGCCCTTAATCCCAGGGTATACGATCTCCAACCCAGTCCGAGAATCTTCCCCTTACAAACTGCGGAGAGTAGCGATTTATGCCTGAACTCTTCTCGCGCATATACATTTGACAGATGCACCTCAATCACAGGAATGCCAATCGAGGCAATTGCATCACGTAAGGCAACTGATGTATGGGTATATCCACCCGGGTTGAATACCACCCCGTTCGCCCACATTTGTGCATCCTGTAAGGCATCGATCAACGCGCCTTCGTAATTGGATTGTGAGCATCTCACCTCGGCACCCAACTCTTTCCCAAGTTCAATCAATTTATTATTAATATCCTCAAGAGTCATCGAGCCATAGATTTCAGGCTCGCGTGTGCCAAGCAGGTTTAAGTTGGGTCCGTGTAAGACAAGTATTTTCATCATTCCTCGTTGTAATATGTCATTGCGAGGAGCGCTTTTCGCGACGAAGCAATCTTCTGGTTATAGGGAGATTGCTTCGCCACTCGCTATCGCTCGGGCTCGCAATGACATCAGTCCAATACCGACCCTAAATCCGTCACATCCACCAGTTCAACCTTTCCAATTTGGGCGGGCAGTGCAAAACGGATCGCTTGTGCATTCCGTTTTTTATCCACTTTCATGGCACGAATGATTTCTTCGCGGGACAATTCTTTTGGGATTTGAATAGGCAGGCCCAATGTAGATAATACTTCAGCGATCGTATCAGCCAGGCCTTTGGTTGCTATACCAATGCGTTCAGCATACTTCGCCTCGGTCACTATCCCAATGGAGACTGCTTCTCCATGCCTCAATTGGAATTTACTCACAAGTTCAACTGCATGGCCAACTGTATGTCCCAGGTTCAATTTCGCGCGGATACCTTTTTCATAAGGATCCTCTTCGATGATTCTTATCTTCACTGCCATCGCGCGTTTGACAAGTTGTTCCATTTCCTCTTTTATACAATCCAATCCTTGCGCACATAGATTGAATAATTCGGGATCAGAAAGTATTCCATGTTTTATCACTTCTGCCAGGCCCGAAATGAACTCTCGTTCAGGCAGAGTCCTCAACAACTGCGGGTCAGCCAGAACGAGCATTGGTGGATGGAAAGAGCCTACCAGATTTTTTCCTTCCGGCAGATCAATGCCGGTCTTTCCTCCTAATGATGCATCAACCATTGAAAGTAAGGTTGTCGGTACGGCAACCCAATTAATCCCTCGCATATAAGTCGAGGCAGCAAAACCTGCCATATCGCCAATCACACCACCACCCAGTGCAATGACGCTGCTCTTACGGTCGAGTCCGTTCTCAAGAAATGATTTCCACAGGAAGGAAACAGTGTTCAGATTTTTAAATTCCTCCCCTGCTGGGACAGCTAACGTATTGGGTTTGAGACCTATCTTATGTAGAGACTTCGCTACCTTTTCTGCATGAAATGCCACATTTTCATCGGTTACGATGATGGGGTTTTTCAACCCCCGTGCCTCCAGCAAACTGGCGAGTTGATCGATGCTTTGTACGATAACATCATACTCCCCCATCGCGCTCAGATGAAATCGCCCAAGCACCATTTGAGCTTTGTATGCATTCTCCTCAGCAGTCCCTTGATCGACAACCAAACACAATGGAAAAGAGCTGTAATGTTCTTTGCGGTTTTCAAGCAATGAGGATAGCTTTTCCAGCAGACCTCCTGCCAGTAAGGGGCGTATCTTGGAGCTTTCATTTAGCCTCTTAAATAAAGTTTCGAGTTGTGCCATGAGAAGAATCACTTTGCCATGAGTTTCCACCAAAATTCTATTTTCGTAGCGCAATAATGCACCCCCACCCAAAGCAACGACACTTTCACTTTGTCTGATCACCATATTCAATGCAGAAGTCTCAAGCTCACGAAAGATCTCTTCGCCCTGTTGTCCCATGATCTGCGGAATGGACATACCTGCATTCGATTCGACGACACGATCCAGGTCAACAAACGGCAATTTCAGGTTGCGCGCAAGAAGCCTTCCAACTGTAGACTTGCCTGTACCCGGGGGACCGTAGAGAAAGATGTGACCCATCACTATTCCCAAAACACATGCGGAATATTATCCATCTGCAAATCTTCCAACGTGGCTTTTCGCAATGACTCAAACCGCGGCTTCATTTCATTCATCGAGTCGCCGCCAAGCTTTTCGATCAAAGCATCTGCAAGTACAAAGGCAACCATCGCTTCCAAAATCGGAACTGCGCGCGGCACGGGACAAAAATCTGACCGCTCGTAGTTGGTTGGGGATTCTTCTCCGCGGGCGAGATCAACGGTTTGCTGAGGAGTCAGAGTGGTCGCAATAGGTTTCATCGCGGCGCGGATTATGATTGGCTGACCATTGGAAACGCCCCCTTCTGTTCCTCCTGCTCTATTCGTTGAACGTTGAACATTCGAATGGTCTAGCCGCATTGGGTCATGAGCCTGTGTTCCCGGAAGTCTCGAGTTCGCAAACGCATCACCTACTTCAACTCCTTTAATTGCTTGCACGCTCATGATTGCCATTGCTAACCTTGCTTCGAGACGTTTATCCCACTGCATAAAACTGCCCAGTCCAACCGGCAAATTCAAAGCAACGATTTCGAGCACACCACCTAACGTATTTTTTCCATGAATTGTCTTTTCAATTGCATCGCGCATCTGATTCGCTGATGATTCGACAGGGCATCTCACATCTGATTCTTCAGCGCGAGCAAACCGTTCTCCATAGGGCATATCGCCAAAATCAGTTTGTACTTCGCCAATAGACAAAACATATCCACCAAGAATGATTCCAAATTGCCCGAGGAAATGTTTGCACACCGCGCCCACGGCAACGCGCATTGTCGTTTCTCGTGCAGAAGCCCGTTCAAGCGCGGGACGCAGATCCTTGTATCCGAATTTCACAGCGCCCGTTAAATCCGCATGACCGGGACGTGGCGCCGTCATGGGTTCGATAGCCTTGCCTTTCCATTTGACATGGTCAGCATTTTGCACGAGCATTGCAATCG
>DAINRK010000060.1:1282-13260 GCA_036741855.1 Anaerolineales bacterium | reverse complement strand
AGAGCCGACGACGAGAATCGAACTCGTAACCGCCCGCTTACAAGGCGGGTGCTCTGCCGATTGAGCTACGTCGGCACACACTTCACGCAATTAAGCAGAGCGATTATACCAAAGCCACACTTAATGGGGAAGTGACACAGGCAATTAAATTGCTCCCCGCGCAAGGGAGCACGGGCGATAGTTTAGCAGGATTTATTACGATAGTCAAGAATAATGAATAAATTGCAAAACAACAAACTCCCTCTTGACATGCGACTCATTAAGTTGTATATTTAGAACAGATGTTCTATACGCAGGAACAGGTGACCCATGACTGAATTCAATCGCTATGCAATGATGATGGAAGCACTAACCGAACTCAAACCGGAGATCGAGGCGGCCCGTCAGATTAAGCGCGCGCCTGCTTTGCCTCCCATGAGTGAGGTCCTGAATGAATTTGGACCTATGCCGCCTGAGGCATTATTCCTTGGCATTGCCTCAGATGGACTTCCTGTAATGCTTAACCTGTATGACCCCGTGCCGGGCCCCATTCTTATTGCTGGCGATTCAGGCACTGGCAAGACCGCTTTACTTCAATCCATTGCTGTGGCAGCAGGACGAACGCATCAGCCTGAAGAATTGCAATTTGGTGCATTGACTAGCCATTCCGATGAATGGAGCGCACTGGAAGACATCCCCAATAATGTAGGGGTGTTTTCTCTCCTTGATCGGTCAGCTGAAGATTTCATTCATTCTCTTGCATCCTGGGCCCATGGCAACAAGACCAGTCGCCAATCTGTTTTGCTCTTACTGGATGATTTGGAAATCGCCTCAAATCTGGATTTTGATGCCCGGCAAAATCTGCGCTGGCTTCTACTGCGCGGTCCTGCCCGACGGGTTTGGCCGATCATCACCTTGAATCCGAACCGAATGGAAAATATTTTGCCCTGGTTGGATGCCTTCCATACTCGCGTCTTTGGCTCCATCCAGGATTCTCAACACATTCAAAAGCTGGACGCTGAAAAGACAGAACTGGAATCTCTTAACCCTGGAACGCAATTTTCATTGCGCGAGCGCGATTATTGGATTCGATTTTGGATACCAAGCATAGATTAGAAAAGGAGACTGACATGCACACTGGAATGCTTTGGTTTGATAACTCACAAACGGCATTGAACGCCAAGATTCGAAAAGCAATAGACTACTATCATAAGAAATATGGGCGCAGCCCTGACCTTTGTCTTGTTCATCCCAGCATGTTGAAAGACTCAAATCTTGAAGTAGAGAAGATCACTGTGCGCCCTTACCGGCCGGTTCTCCCCGGTCACCTTTGGATTGGTGTTGAGGATCAGAATTAATTCTGGTTCAAGCCTTCTCCTCACTACCCTCCCGTGGAACTGGCCCACGGGAGGACTTCTTTTAACCGATAGCAACGACAAAGGCAACCGAATGGCTCTGGCTGTGACTGATACTTACAGACCAGGTCTCCAACCCCAGTTGTTTTGCTCGTTGTTCAGCAGTTCCATGCAATGTCAATACAGGCGCGTTTTGTTCGTCGCCCAGCACTTCGATCTCTTTCCACGAAACATCGCCAATCCCACTGCCTAGAGCCTTTGCAACCGCCTCCTTCGCCGCGAACCGACCAGCGAGCGATTCAGCGCGCCGCCCGCATTGCTCTAATTCAGCAGGTGTATAAATTCGCTCAAGGTAATGTTTACCATGACGCGAAACCACCTCCTCGATACGGGCAATCTCGATCAAATCAACACCGGTTGCAAGATTCATCTGGTTAATAACCAATTACTATTTACTATCTTAGACTATGGTCCCGCCACCGCAATTGCCAGCTTATCCGGATCAATAAATTTTCTCGCCGTGTTCAACACATCTTCATTATTTATTTCATTCACCAAGCCTGCATAATGACGATAGTAATCCAGTCCTAAATCATAGCGCTCGATATTCAATAAAGCATTCGCCACACCACCATTGGACTCCAACGAAAGTGGCAGGCGTCCGATGAAGTTCGCCTTGCTATCAGAAAGCTCATCCGTTGAAACGCCCTCCTGGACAAACCTCTTCAACTCATCGATGATGAGATCAGATGCCTTTTTGACATTTTGTGGATTTACTCCCGCGCTCACTTCCCACGAACCAGGTCCGATGCCTGCGCTCAAACTCGAATAAGCATAATATGCCAACCCAGACTTTTCACGCACCACATCGCCGATGCGCCCCATCATCCCGAACTGACCAAGGATGTTATTCCCAAGTGTCGCAGACATAAACTCAGGATCAAGCCGTTTTGGTCCGTTTGTTCCGATCACCAGGTCCGATTGTGACTTTCCTGCGATGCGATGGATTTTACTGGCCGTCTTTTTTAACAACTTCAAGGACGGAAGTTCAGGCGGCTCTTTCTGACCCTTCACCTGCCACCCACCAAACACGCGCTTCACCTGACGAACAGCTTCATCCGCTCTTACTGCACCAACGAGCGCGATCACCATCCCACGCGGACCGTAGTGGTCGCGGTGGAATCGCATGAGGTCATCGCGCGTGATTCTTTTAACTGTTTCGGGTTTTCCATCTTCCGGTCGGCTATACGGATGTCCTCTAAATAGAATTTCATCAAAAAGCATCGAAGCCATGTCCGACGTATCCTGCGCACGGATGGAAAGGCCAGTTAGCAACTGCGCCCTTAATTTTTCCATTTCTGCTTTGGGGAAGGAAGGCTGGGTTAGCGACTCTGAGAGAAGCATAAGAAGGAGCGGTAAATCCTCTGCAAGCGACCGTCCATTAAATCCAGACTTGTGTACACCTGAACTAAACCCCAAACTTGCCCCTACTGATTCAAGTTCACTATAGATTTTGTCGAAACTACGCTTTTTGGTGCCGCGCATCAACGCCGACGTGACAAAATCTGCCAGGCCTAATTTCTCATCAGGATCGAACAAGGCACCTGCATCAAGGTTTCCTGCAACCACAACAGATGGGCTGTTGAAGTTCGAACGCGTGAGTACCGTAATGCCATTAGACAATACTTCGCGATAAATGTCATCGGGGCCGGGTAAAGATTCTGTAACGTCTTGTGTAAAGTTGGTCATTTTATTTAACCCAGTGGAACATAGGTGCCGACAACCCGTTGTTGGGTTTTGAAGTATTGATTTGCGACGCGCTGAATATCTTTTGCGGTCACCGCAGCAAGTTTATCAAGATACGTTTGAAACCATTCATAATTTTCAAACATTTCCGCATATCCAAGCCAGAATCCCTGGTTGGTAATGTTCTCGCTCCCATAAGCGAACAGTGCGCGGGCTTGTTTGATCGCGCGGGTGATTTCCTCTTTTGCAACTTTCTCTTCCTTGATACGTTGGATTTCCTTATCCAGTGCGCCAAGCGCTTCTTCCGGTTTGCGTTTGGGATGTACCGTCATTGTGATGGAGTAAAGGAATGGGTCAATGGTCGCCTGCGCGCCACCATGTATACTAACTGCAAACTCTTTATCGACCAGCGCGCGATAGAGCCGTGAGGTCTTGTTCGAAATGCCTCCACTGAACATATTGAGGTTGCTGGGGCCTGCAAGTAAACTGTCTAGCACACTTAACGGAAAAAAATCCGGGTGCGAGGCAGATGGAAAACGGTAGCACACTTGAACGTAGGTAGTTGAGCCGGGTCCTTCTACCGAAAGCCGCACCTCGCCTTTTTGAACCGGTTCGTCCCGCGCCAGCCGAGCGGGTTCATTTCCAGATGGGATTGGTTCGAATAATTCCCTGATCCGCGTCAACATTGATTGTGTATCGAAATCCCCTGCCACTGCCATTACCGCGTTGTTTGGAACATAGAAGGCGCGATAATGACTGTAAAGGTCATCCCGCGTGATTGTATGCAGATCAGCCATATCGCCTATGACTTCATGATGATATGGATGAATCCGAAATGCCGCCTGCTGGATTGCCTCTCCCAGAAGAAAGAGTGGTTCGTTCTCGCTGCCTTCACGTTCCGAAATGATCACCGTGCGCTCTGAAGCGACCTCGTTCGCATCAAACTGACTGTTGATCATGCGGTCAGATTCCAGCCGCAGTGCAAGATCAATCTTATTGGCAGGCATGGTCTCAAAGTAGGCAGTCCAATCCATATAAGTAAATGCATTCCATGTTCCGCCTTCGCGTGAGATGGCTTTATCAAGTACATTGGATGGGAATTGAGGTGTGCCTTTGAATTGCATGTGTTCAACCCAGTGCGAAATGCCGGTTCGTCCCTGCACCTCATCGCGCGAGCCAACCCGATACCACAACCAGGATGAAATGATCGGTGCGGTATGAATTTCTTTCAGAAATACTTTAAGTCCATTTGAGAGTGTAGTTTGTGTGAGATGATTTTCTGTCAAGTTGATTAACTCCGCTGGAGCCATGTGAATTACTGTGAGCAAACTTGCGCATTATTTAACAACGCATTTGGCTCAATCAGACAGTACCAGGGTCTGACCACCTGTTGTAGACCGGTGAACGGTTCGTGCAATTCCGTCTGATCGAGGGGGATATCTACAGGAACATCCAGTGCCGCTAAAACTTTCTGATTCACCGGGACAACAAGATTTTCAATATTGATCGGCAATAATGTACCTGATGGAAGGATAATTCTCGCGCGGGCGTTGACAATGTTCAAGCCACCTGTTTGCACGGTAACCAGCGCACCATCGATTGTGACATCGTTAGTTAGGGTTACATTGGTGGGTCCACTGACATTTAGAGTGAATTCGACCGGTATTTCTTTCTCTACATGAATATTTGTCCTGATATTGGCCTGGTCCATTTTGACAAAGTTGTTGTACAGTCCACCCAGCAAACCTGCGATTTGATCATTAGCAGTGAGTTGGATTGTTCCCAGCATTTGAAGCAGAATTAGCAGCACGATCAGTAATACAATATTCACAGTAAATGACATAACACTAGCGATCGTCCAAAAAGCAGGCAGGAATTTATACCGCCGTGGCTTGGATTCAGACTGTGTCTGGGCAGTTGAGACGGGGGCCGGAACGGGTTTGGGCGGTGGTGCCTGTAGTTTCGTACCGCGTGGTAACCGCGCTTTGATGGAATCATCCACCCCACTGTTCAGAAGTTTGCTCATCTTGCTAGGCTCTTTTTGATTTGAAGCAGGTTGAGACATGGGTCCTCCTCGATCCGATCGCTACCGTTGACAAACTCATGTATGTACCAAGCGTCCGGCAAAAGGTTTAATTGTGTTTTGCCGCTTATCTCATTATTTACTAAACTTTTTAGGGTAAATTATAGGCTGAAAATTTACTTCAAGCTCAGATACGCGTGTATTACATGCGTGCGGCACTTTGTAATAATGGTACAGTTTCCTGCAATCTTAACATAGATATGGATTTTCGAGCGATGCTCTTTGGAGCTTACTACTATTTTATGACACCAAGCATAAGGCTGTTACAAAAGCATTAAGCATCCGTCTTGTAGATGAATTTTGTTTTGCTATAATCAACCCGCTATTATTATTTTAGGGCAGAAACTTTTGGAGGCATTGTGACAAATCAATATTTTGTTGCTGTGATCGGCGCCGGACCCGCGGGATTATTCGGCGCGCGCGAACTTGCCAATTTGGGTGCTCGAGTAGTCCTGTTCAACCGAGATATCAAGCCGGGCGGGCTTGCAGAATACGGAATTTTTCCCAATAAATACACAATGAAGAATGGATTGCGCAAGCAGTTCCGACAGATCATGGATTTGCCGAACCTGGATTATTATGGAAACGTGACCGTAGGTTCACAGGGTGATCTCACGCTTGACGATCTGCGTGGACTGGGATTTCAGGCGATTCTCGTCACTGCTGGAGCGCAGGGCACAAAATGGCTCGGTTTGCCTGGCGAAGATCTCGAGGGTGTCTATCATGCCAAAGATGTCGTTTATTATTACAACGGTCTTCCTCCTTACAGTCAGAAGTCATTCCATTTTGGGAAACGTTGTGCAGTCATTGGTGCAGGGAATGTAATGCTTGACATTGTCCACTACCTCAGCCGCGACGTAAAAGTAGATGAAGTGATTGCAGTGGTGCGGCGGGGACCCGCTGAGGTCAAATTCGATAAGAAGGAAATGGAATACGTAATTGCCAACCTCGATCAAACTGCGTTGGATTCCGAGATCCAACGCGTTGCCCCGATCATACAGGCGGTCGGTCAGGACGCTGACGCGGCACGCGCCTTGATTTTGGAGGCTCTCCCTAAGGCAACACCTAAAACAACGGATACGCGCTTCAGTTTCGAGTTCCTTGCTTCTCCGGTCCAAATGATTGGTGATGCAGAAGGGAAACTAACACAGGTTGAGCTGGAAGATAATATTCTCCTAGCAAGCAACGGGGATACCAAAGCCAAAGGCACCGGGAACAAGCGCCGGCTGGATGTGGAAACAGTCATTTTCGCTATTGGCGATAAGGTGGATAAATCCTTTGGCCTGCCTGTCGAATGGAATGAGTTTGCGAAGAATCCAAATCCGCACTTCCCAATTGATGGCAATTCCTATGAATCACCTGTTGATGACGTTTTTGTGGGAGGCTGGTCGCGCAACGCAAGTTTAGGGTTGGTAGGGATAGCACGCAAGGATGGCACGAACGCGGCCAAAGCGGTCTGGCAATATCTGCAAACCAAACAGCCGAGCCCAGCAAATGTGGAGGCTGTTGCTGCAAGACTTAAGGGTCTGGACAAACCCATTGTTTTAAAAGAAGATATCAAAAAACTGGAGGCGGTGGAAATTGCCGAAGCCAAAAAGCAGGGTTTGGTGGAATTCAAATATACCGATAACGATGAGATGTTACAGGCAATGGGATTGAAAGAAACGGTATAACCAACAGCCCTCCTCAATCACTGAGGACGGTTTTTACTTCTAAAATTTTGAAATTCATGAAACGCGACCTGTATTTTAGCAAACCATTCATGAACGCGGCGGGCTCATTAGGATTCGCACCCGACTCACGCGTGGGGATTTCTCTTGAATCATTCGGCGCGTTTGTGACAAATCCGATCTCTCTGCGCCCGCGCATGCCCGCGGCAAACCCCGCCTTGATCGAATACCCCGGCGGATTCCTGCTCCACACAGGTTTGCCTAATCCCGGGTTTAGCGCAGGAATTAAGAAATACTCGGCGAAGTGGTCGCGCTCAGGTTTACCGATCATTGTCCATTTCATGGCAGATCGCCCCGAAGAGACTCAACGTATGATACACATGTTGGAAATGCAAGAGAACGTGATGGCTGTTGAGCTTGGCTTTGCCCCGCTTCTTGCAGATGATATTTTGTTGCTTACACTTGAAATGTGTTTGGGCGAATTGCCTTTGATATTCTCTTTACCTGTCGAGCAAGTGCTGTCACTGGGACCACGCCTGATCCAAAATGGTGCACAGGCTATCAGCATCGCCGCGCCGCGCGGCGCAATGCGTCCATATCTCTCTGAGAGAGAGGGGAAAGGAGTGAGCGAGGTTATAACAGGAAGACTCTACGGACCCGCTCTCTTTCCTCAAACACTGGAAACCGTTTATTCAGCTGCCAAAATAGGACTCCCGATCATCGGTTCAGGCGGAATCTACTCAAAAGAAAACGCCGACGCGATGCTCTCGGTCGGCGCGCTGGCTGTGCAGGTAGATGCAGCGTTATGGAATCCAGCCTCTACTTTTGTGGTTCCAATACCATGACGGGGATATGCCGGTGTGCCGCGCGTTCTTTATATTTTTGGTATCCGGCATATTGAGCAACTGCCATCTTAAGATATCTTTCGCGCTCCTCACCATTAGTCTCCCTGGCAACATATATCTTTGAAGTTCCCTTGAATAACACATTACATAAGGGGTTGGCTTTCAGGTTGTAATACCAACCAGGGTTATGCTCCCGCCCAAAACTAGTAGCGATCAGAACAATCTTTTCGTCATCTAACAAACCCACAAGCGGCGTGGTGCGTGGCTGATTCGTCTTTGCCCCAATGGTGGTGAGTTGAATGATGTTCCAGCCAGCAAATTCAGATAGTGTGTATTTATACGCGGTCAGCTTGAGAACAAGCTGATCAACAAGATGAATCTTGTTTGCAAAAAACGCAGTGACAGGACGCAGCATGATGAATTGATGAATGAGTCTTTGAAAGGCATTTGGCTTTCCAGTCATTTCTCCAGCCAGATCGTCACCGGCCCATCGTTATGAATTTCCACCAGCATATGCGCGCCGAATTTTCCGGTTTGTGTGGGGATCCCATGCCCGCGCAACAACTCGGCAAATCGAGTCACTAGCGGTTCAGCTACTTCAGGTAATGCCGCGTCAATGAACGATGGGCGACGTCCCTTACGCGTATCGGCATAGAGCGTGAATTGAGAAACAACAATCGCTTCTCCCTTCACATCCAGAATCGATAAATTCGTTTTCCCTTGATCATCTTCAAAGATGCGCAGGTTAGCAACCTTTTCTGCAAGAAACATGACTTGCTCCTCCCTATCGCCATGACCCACACCCAATAAAATCAACAGACCTTTTCCAATGCTTGAAATAGTCTGTCCTTCTACAGTTACACTGGCTTTGGAAACTCTCTGGATAAGAACACGCATTTTCTACACACGAAGTACACAAACAGCGCTAAGATTTTTACTTTGTGTACTTCGTGCCCTTTGTGTTTAAAAAATTCAAGGCAACTGCATCGCCTGGCGAACTTCTTCCATT
This sequence comes from Anaerolineales bacterium, assembly GCA_036741855.1. Taxonomy (GTDB): domain Bacteria; phylum Chloroflexota; class Anaerolineae; order Anaerolineales; family Villigracilaceae; genus Defluviilinea. The sequence goes on along the minus strand of DAINRK010000060.1, from coordinate 4,573 downwards.
GTCTTTTTAGCAATAACGCGCGCTCGTTTCCCACCATCATTCAATACATCAGAGACATAATCTGGTTTTGACTCAAGTTCTGCACGTTTGGCACGGAACGGTTCGAGATGCTTGTTTAAGTTTTTTGCGAAGAGCATCTTACAATCCACACAGCCGATCCCCGCGCGGCGACATTCCACATTTACCATGTCAATCTCTTCCTGTGAGGAAAAAATTTTGTGCATGGAGAACACGTTGCACACATCCGGATTTCCAGGATCGGTACGTTTGATCCGCGCAGGGTCAGTCACCATCTCCCGGACGCGTTTGGTCGTTTCTTCAGGTGTCGCGGCGAGCTCGATATGATTGTTCAAGCTTTTGCTCATCTTGGCTTTGCCGTCAATGCCCAGCACTTTGAGCACTTCTGTATGTTTTACCTGCGGTTCGATCAACACCTTTGTGTTGTAGCGATAATTGAACGAACGGACAATCTCACGGGCGAACTCGAGATGTGGCGCCTGGTCAATGCCTACAGGCACAATATCAGTCTTATATAAAACAATGTCAGCAGTCATTAAGACAGGGTATCCCAACAAACCGTAATTGGCATTCTCAGGCTGTTGCGCGAGTTTCTCTTTGAAGGTCGGCAGATCTGTCAACTTACCCATCTGTGTCACCATGGAAAGATAGGTATGAAGTTCCATCACTTCAGGCACATGAGACTGAACAAACACAATCGATTCTTCAGGACGAATGCCTGCCGCCAGCCAGTCCAGTACCATCTCGATGGTATTTTGCTTTAAATCCTGAGTCGTTTCCACCGTCGTCAGCGCGTGAACATCCACGATGCAATACACACAATCGTATTCATCCTGCAGCGCAACATAATTCTGGATCGCGCCCAGATAGTTCCCCAGATGTTGTCTTCCCGTTGGCCGTGCCCCCGAAAACACGCGTCCTTTTTTTTGCATTCAATATCCTCTAAATTCGGTGGTCGAGTAGTTCTGAGCGAGAGCGAGGAACGTATCGAGACCACCATTAATCAAAAAAATTCTGTTACACGTTAGTCTCGATACGTGCTTCGCACTACTCGACCAACGGTATCTTATTTACTCTCCAACCATCTTCCTTACCAAACCTAATACTTCCCCTGGCTCCGCATGACGATGCGCGGCAAGCTTGGAATACAACAATTCTCCGTTGACGCTCACCTCAAAACGACCGCCCTCCGATGGCACAAGAGTGATCGTTTCGATCACGTGCTCATAATTCTTGAGCAGTTCTTCTGTCAGACTCACGGCCCGACCCAGGTAGTGTCAGACTGCGCAATAAATGATCTCGATTTTCAACATGATCCCTCCGCAAATTTCGAGAGATTATATCACTGGCGAATGCCATAGTTTTTGAAGAAACGCGGTAATCGCCTAAGCGAACTTGGACACAATAGTGTCAAGTTCGTCCTGGAGGACATGGCAAATATCTTAATCAGCTTTGGATTGCACACTGACCTTTTGTGATTGGACGTCAGGTTTTCTGCGGAATAACTGTGACAGCGTTTCCCATTTTTGTTGGAGCGTTGTGCCGTAAATAACGCCCATAATGGCAGTAGCCAGATCATAATGACCGTTCTCGCGCAGGATAGTGGCGATATCCCACTTAATAGGAGCGCCACCAACTGCATAACTAAATGGTCGTGTGAATTGCATTAGGCCTTCCTGCCCATGTGTTCTTCCAAAGCCTGAGTCTTTAATACCCCCAAACGGGAGCATGGGAATACCAAATTGTGCGATGCTATCATTAACAATGACAGAGGCAGCCTGCACCTTGTCCGCTACACGCTTTGCGTGTGTGGTATTTTGACTCCAGACCGAAGCACCAAGCCCAAAGGCATTATCGTTTGCAAGTTCGATTGCCTCAGCCTCATCTTTAACTTTCATGATGGGCATCACCGGACCAAAGGTTTCCTCCTGCATAAGAAGCATAGAATGGTCCACGTCAACAAGCACCATTGGATTGTAGAAACCGCTCTGTGCCTTGCCACCCGTAAGAACGTGTGCTCCTTTTGAAAGAGCATCTTCGAGATGTCGGTCGACAACGTCCGCCTGATGCGGGTCTGTTACTGGACCCATGAAGTATGGGCTGTCGAACTCGCTGGTGAAGCCCGTCTTGAGTTCTTTTGCATAGCTGACTGAACGCTTTACAAATTCATCGTACTTTGACTCGACCACATATACACGTTCGACTGCCATACAGGTTTGTCCACAATTGAAGAAAGCGCCCCAGGCACCCCAACGCGCTGCAGCATCAATATTGGCATCGTCCAACACGATCATCGCATCTTTGCCGCCCAGTTCGAGTGCGACCGGGATAAGATGTTCAGATGCAGCTTGGAGAATCTTTTTCCCTGTAGGTGTAGAGCCAGTGACAAAGATGTAATCCGGCCTGGCTTGGGTCAACGCGGCGCCAACTTTTCCATCGCCGTGAACGACGCGCACGAAAGGTGCGAGCTCCGGAACGCTTTGGATCAATTGTTCAATCAGTACCCCCGTTGCCGCAGTGACTTCAGAAGGCTTGAGTACTACTGTATTTCCGGCAAGCAAAGCGGCCAATACCGGAGGCAGTGCAAGCGTTAACGGATAATTCCAGGGTGTGATCACAGCTACCACGCCATGAGGGCGATATTCAACGAAGCATTGTTTAAAAAGATAAAGCCCGGGGGAGACTCGTTTCCTCTTCAGCCATTTCGGCGCTTGCGTGCAATACTGAGCAAGCATATCCACTGTAACGAATAGTTCGATCAATCCATCCTGACGGCTTTTCCCACAATCCTGGTTCAAGACGTTTGTAATCTCGTCGCGTTTGTCAATAAGCAGAGTTTGAAATTTGCGCAAGATACGAATTCGTTCTTTTACGGATTTACCGCTCCAGACCGCAAAAGACTGGCGCATCTCGTTCACAGCATTCCTTACAGCCTCAGCCGTAGTCATTTTCACTTCGCCGAATTTGGCTCCAGTGGCTGGATTTATAAAGGATAGTATTTCAGTTTCCATACTTGACTCCCGAGCAGATGTAGATCGCGTTGTACAACTTGCCAGAAAACGTCTGACTGAAGAGATTGCTTCAGAGTGAGTTACAGAATTCATAAAAATGTGTTTTACGTCCCAACCTAAGAAGAAATAATACAATAAACGATCTCGATGCACAACATACTTCCCTCTGTGATTTTCGAGGGATTATATCATTGAGGCAATTCCTGCAAGCGGATATCAATCGTATGAAACATGAAACCATATTCCAATCCTACAGTCATTC
>DAINRK010000060.1:0-1272 GCA_036741855.1 Anaerolineales bacterium | reverse complement strand
GGATTATATCATTGAGGCAATTCCTGCAAAAATGCTTTCACTGTCTCATCCGAAGGTTTGGATTTGATTTGTTTGGCTGTTCCCACCTGTCGCAACCCCCCTCCAACCATCACGGCAATTCGATGACTCAACTTTGCGGCTTCATTCAAATTGTGCGTGACAAAAACCGCCATACGATGATCTTCTTTCAATAATGCGGATAAATCTTCAATCAACTTTGCGCGCGTTGGCGGATCGAGCGATGAGAACGGTTCATCTAGTAACAATAATTCTGGCTCCAACACGAATGCTCTCGCAAGGCTGACTCGCTGGGCCTCTCCTCCCGATAACTGACTTGCCCGCCGTTTCGCCAGGGATTCTATGCCCAATTGCTTGATCCACTTACCCACCCGCTCGTGTACCTCTTGCTTCGGCGTACCCCGGAACTTCAAGCCCAGCGTGATATTCTGCTCAACGGTCATATCCAATAACAACGGGTCTTGAAATACGAAAGAGATCCTCCGGCGATATTCAAGCTCATCCAACTTCAAGATAGACTTGCCATCGAAAAGGATTTCACCGCGCATAGGTATTAGCAAATGCCCCAATGTGAGAAGTAACGTACTTTTCCCAGCGCCATTCGGCCCAACAACAACCAGCGTTTCACCGCGTGGAATATCCAGCGAGTCAATACGAAGCACATCGCGTCCATTACGTTGAATGAGCAGGTCGCGAATTTGAATCATTAAATTTTCCGTGGAGCGGATTGCCAATTCCCCTTACGATTCCTCTGTTGAATCCACGTCAGAGACAGATTGATTAGATAGGTAAGAACAAGTAATAGGGTGGAAAGAGCCAGCGCATTTCCAAACTCCCCCTTGGACGTTTCCAAAACTATCGCAGTCGTCAGCACGCGGGTCTGGCCGCGAATATTCCCGCCCACCATCATGGATGCGCCGACTTCCGAAATCACGGAACCAAAACCGGCCATAAGCGCGGCCAGGAGTGGTAACCGCGCTTCTCGCCACAGATACCAGATCATTTGTCCGCGTGAAGCGCCAAGACCCAGAAGTTGTTGTTGAAGTCGCGGGTCAATTGCTTCCAACGCGGCAGCAGTCAACCCCGTGACGACGGGCGCGGCAATAATAGTTTGAGCGATGATGATTGCGATCGGTGTGTAGATCAACTGGAACTCGCCAAGCGGACCTGAACGCCAGAGCGTGATCGCGACCACGAGACCCACAACAACAGGCGGCAAGGCCATCCCTGTGTTGATAACACTGAGAATGACAG
>DAINRK010000059.1:750-13410 GCA_036741855.1 Anaerolineales bacterium | reverse complement strand
CAGAGAAGGCGGGGTTCTCGTCGATCAATGTTGAATTGCAAATTGAAGTCAAGCCGCCCGAAAACTCAGACTGGTACACATTTCTACACGCGGCAGCCAACCCCAAGGTACCTAGCGTTGAAGAAGCGATGCAGCAGGCCTTCACGCTAGGTGAGACGGAGACCTTCACCAGCTATCTGCGTCCGCTGGTGGAATCCAAGCAGGGAATACGCCGATCGGCAGTGGCTTATCTGTGGGCTGTAAAATAATCAAGGTGTGGCCTGATCAGGTGGGATCGTTCCGACTTATTTGAATCCAATAACTGTTAGCTGTTTTGTCGGCTGCTTTGGATGAAAGATCTCCAAAGTGCTGGTTAACTGTTATTATTAATCATATTACCTTCAGGGAGTACAAGAGGCATTATGCAATATCGCGAATTGGGACGCACTGGCTGGAACATTTCAACGATCAGTTTTGGCGCGTGGGCAATCGGTGGAACATGGGGATCTGTAAAAGATGATGAATCACTTTCAGCTCTGCATCGTGCTCTCGACCTGGGTGTGAATTTCTTCGACACGGCGGATGTATATGGCGACGGACGCAGCGAACAATTGCTGGCGAAACTCCGAAAGGAACGCACAGAAACATTTTATATAGCGACCAAAGTCGGGCGCAGACACAATCCGCATATCGCATCAGGTTATAACAAAAAGAACTTAAAGGCGTTTGTCGAGCGCAGCCTAAAGAACCTTGAGGTAGAAACGCTCGATCTCCTACAGTTACACTCCCCACCAACGCAAGTCTATTACATGCCTGAGGTGTTTGCTGCGCTGGATGATTTCGTGAAAGATGGCAAAGTGCGTTATTACGGCGTGAGTGTTGAAAAGGTGGAGGAAGCACTCAAGGCAATGGAATATCCAAATGTACAAACCGTGCAGATCATTTTCAATATGTTCCGCCAGCGTCCATTGAATTTATTTTTTGGGGAAGCGCAGCGGCGTAAAATTGGGATTATTGCACGCGTACCGCTTTCTTCGGGAATGTTGACCGGAAAAATGAGCCGTTCAACTTCTTTTGAAGAAGATGACCATCGTCAATTCAACCGTCAGGGTGAAGGCTTTGATCGTGGCGAAACGTTCTCTGGCCTGGATTATGAAATCGGTCTGCAAGCTGTAGAGGAATTGCGATCTCTTGTGCCAGCAAATATGACTCTGACTCAAATGGCTTTACGATGGATTTTGATGTCGCCCGCGGTGACCTGCGCCATTCCGGGGGCAAAGCGTTCCTCTCAGGTGGAGGAAAACGTCAGAGCTGCTGATTTGTCCCCTCTTTCAGACGAAACAATGACAAAAGTGCGCACGATCTACGATCGATTGGTTCGTCCACAGGTGCATCATTATTGGTAATTCTATGTTGGGGAAATCTCACTGGAATGATTACAGACCAATCTTCCATGTATCTAGTTCAAGATAACTAATTACGCTGCGTATCTCTAGTATAATTCTCCAATATGACGATCAAGACGCAATTAAATGACTCGATGAAAGACGCCATGAAGAGCGGGGATGAAGTGCGCAAGCGGACCGTGCGCATGGTGTTGGCCGCGGTCAAGCAGGCGGAAGTTGATAAGCGCACTGAGCTGGATGATATGGCTGTGATGAATCTGATTCAAAAGGAAATGAAAAACCGCCGCGAGTCGCTGGAGGAGGCGAAGAAGGCGAACCGCGCCGATCTGGTAGAAGCCAACGAGGCTGAGATGAAAGTGCTTGAGGCATTCCTGCCAAAAGCCATGCCTGCCGAAGATCTTCGCGCACTTGTGCAAGCCGCAATTGATGAAACGGGAGCATCCACTCCTGCCGATATGGGAAAGGTGATGAAAGTCGTCATGGCAAAAGTAGCGGGACGCGCGCCGAATGACGTGGTTAGCGCAACCGTGCGTGAGCTGCTCCAAAGCAAGTAATTTATGACGTTACAAATTTCCAACACTGTCCCCAACGGGGATGATAAGACACAGGGTCACGCAGATTTTTTAAAAAGAACGGCTCTGAGTCGCAGTGCAGTTATGTTACCCTTCTTGAACTAGTATGGGGACTTTGCCTGCGCGCGGTCGGCAGATGCCCCGGCGCATCCGCACGCTTCAAATTATCCTGCTCCTTCTCGTGAGCGTCATATCGTATGGGGCTCTGGTTCTGCCGCTGGCGTTGCGCCCTGCATCATTGCCACTTCAACCTGGAGATGTGGCACCCAAGGATTTTCAGGCGCAGGAACCACATGACTACGTCAGCGAAGTGCAGACTGAAGACTTGCGACGCGCGGCAGAGAACGCTGTTCCAGAGATTTACGCTCCGCCGAATCCGACGATTGCCCGCGGCCAAATAGATAAACTTCGTGCCGCATTGCAATATGTCACCCTCGTTCGCGAGGACGAAAATTCTACCCCCGAACAAAAAGCCGCAGATATTGCCTCGTTAAGCGATGTTTCTCTTAAGCCACAAACAATTGAAAAAATCATTGAGCCTCCTGCAGACCGCTGGGATGCGATACAACAGGAGGCATTGAGTGTACTGGAACAAGTGATGCGCGGCGCGATCCGGGATCAGGACCTGGAGTCTGTTCGGCGTACCGTTCCATCACTTGTCAGCCTTGAATTGAACGAAGAAGAAGCCGCGCTGGTCGCCGAAATGGTGGCTGCATTCGTTACGCCAAACAGCGTACATAGCAAGGAATTGACGGAGGCAGCCAAACAGTCTGCGCGTGAGGGAGTGCAGCCATTCGTCGTCTCCTATAAAGCGGGGGAGATCATCGTGTCCCGTGGACAGATTATCACACCAGAGCAGTTCGAAGCTTTGCAGGAATTCGGGTTTATAGAAGAACCGAATCCCTGGCAGGAATATGCAGGTGCTGGAGCGCTTGTATTGATGCTCGCAGCTTTTACGAATTTATATTTTTCACGGCGCAAATTGCAGTTCCTCTTTGATGGGCGCAGTCTGGTCGTCATTGCATTGATATTTGTCCTGTTTATCGTGAGTACACGGGCAGCGATTCCAAACCGAGCCATACTGCCTTATGCGTTTCCCCTGCCCGCGATTGGGTTGTTGATCGCTACGCTTTTCGGGATGGAAGCCGGCGTTATTTTTTCAATAGTGATCTCCCTGCTGGCGGCTTATTCACTGCCAAATACGCTGGATTTGATTCCCTACTATCTTGTCTCATCCCTGACCGGTGTAATGCTGTTGGGTACTGCGCGCCGCGTATGGACTTTTTTCCGCGCGGGGATGGCTATCGCGCTGGCGGGAATTGCAATGTTAATTGCCTTCCGCCTTCCATTCACACAGACCGACAATATTGGCTTACTTACGCTGGGTGGAGCGGCCATCTTCAACGGCTTGGCTTCAGCAAGCATTGCCTTGCTGCTCCAATATTTCCTCGCACAAAGCCTTGGGCTGACTACCGCACTACAACTGATCGAAATATCACGGCCGGACTTCCCGTTGTTGCAATATTTTTTACGGAACGCACCGGGCACATATCAACATAGTTTGCAGGTGGCGAATCTGGCAGAACAGGCGGCCGAGCTAATCGGCGCGGATGCATTGCTCACGCGTGTTGGTGCGCTATTTCATGATGTAGGTAAGGCAAATAATCCCATGTTCTTTATCGAGAACCAGCCGCAAGGACAGATCAATACCCACGAAGACCTTGATCCCGCCGAAGCTGCTGAGACGATCATTGCTCATGTCCATGATGGAGTTTCCCTGGCGCGCAAATATCGCCTGCCGCGCCGCATCGATGATTTCATCCTCGAACACCACGGCACAATGGTCACTCGTTACCAATATAACCATGCGGTGGAAGCCGCAGGCGGGGATGCATCGAAAGTGGATATTGAAAAGTTCCGCTATCCCGGACCCAGCCCGCGTTCACGTGAGACTGCGTTGCTCATGATCGCGGATGGCGCCGAAGCCCGCGCCCGCGCCGAACGCCCACAAGATGAAGAGGCTCTTCGCAAGATCGTTCTCACCACAATCGAATCGGCGCAAAAGCAGGGCCAACTGGATGACACGCGCCTCACTGTGCGCGACCTCAGCATCATCACCGATCTGTTCGTTACCATTTTGCGTGGCACGCATCACCATCGTATTAACTATCCCAAGGAACAATCGGCGATTGAAGGTACCATTACTACGGTTCCCACCAAAAAATGATTCATATTGAATCTGAATTCTCGGTTCCAAAAGACTTGCTTGACCGCGCAACCTACGCGGCACTTGAACATCAAGCGGAATCGCCGGACTCTGAATTGACGATCGTACTGACAGACGATGCCCGTTTGAAGGAATTGAACCGGGATTATCTTGGAATCGACGCGCCAACGGATGTGCTCTCCTTCCCCGCCTCTGAAACGGATCCTGAAACAGGCGCGCGTTATATCGGCGATATCCTCATCTCGATCCCCCGCGCGAAGAGTCAAGCCACAGCCGCAGGCCATCCTCTTGAATCGGAAGTGCAATTACTGGTTGTGCACGGCGTGTTACATTTGCTGGGTCATGACCACGCGAATGCTGAAGAAAAGGCCCGCATGTGGAAAGCGCAGGCAGAGATCCTGGAAAGACTCGGTTTGGGCGATATCCAGATCCGTGAGGAGTAATTATTTTATTGATGTGTGACAGTCACTTCGAAATGTTCCACCCGAAATGTATATCAAGATCAAGTGACCATCACCTTATTATGAAAATATGACAATCAAAGGTTTTCTATTGTCCCGCATCGCCGCCTTTGGACACGCTTTCCGCGGCTGGTGGTATGTGTTAAATACCCAGCACAACGCATGGATACATTCCATGGTTGCAATTGTTGTATTCATTCTGGGCTTATGGCTGAATATCCACGCACGCGATTGGGCCGTTCTAGTATTGACGATCGCGATGGTGTTCACGGCTGAATTTATCAATACAGCGATTGAGGCTGTGGTAGATCTGGCAAGCCCGGTACATCATCCACTAGGGAAAGTTGGAAAAGATGTAGGTGCAGGTGCAGTTCTTGTTGCAGCATTGGCGGCAGTGTTAATTGGTCTGTTGATCCTTGGTCCACCTTTATGGGCGCGTCTTGCTTTACTATTTACCGGAAACTAATTACCAAACATCGGAGGTCTCATGGCTTTATCTTTTCTGTTCGGCACAGTTGGTGCACCGATCGGCACGCCAAAAAAACCAGGCGGCTCGGTAGGCGCGATTGAGTTCAGCAAATCTCTTGGGCTGGATGCATTCGAATTAGGCTGGGTTCAATCAGTCCGTGTTACAGAAGCCACCTGCGCACAGATCAAGCAAGCTGGCAAAGATCAAGCTGTATCCCTTAGTGTGCACGCGTCGTATTTTTTCAATTTGAATGCCTTGGATGAAGAGTGGCCCAAATCCCGCAAGCGATTGATGGACGCCGCACATTATGGAAACCTGGCGGGCGCGACGGATATCATCTTTCATCCCGGCTCCTACTTTGGAAACCCACCTGCTGAGGTATTGAAAATTGCCATCCCACGTTTAAGAGGCTTTATGGATGAGTTGCGTAAAGCGAAAAACCCTGCCATCTTACGACCCGAGACGATGGGTAAATCCGCAATGCTCGGTTCGTTTGAAGATACGCTTGAAATGAGCAAAGCGATTGAAGGCGTTGAGCCTTGCATTGACTTTGCCCATCTTCATGCCCGTCCCGGCGATGGGACAATGAACACTTATGACGAATGGGCCGGTTTATTGAAGTCATATGAAAAAGCGCTGGGAAAGAAAGCCCTGAAGCGCTTGCATATCCATCTCTCAGGAATTGCATACGGTCCCAAAGGGGAGAAGAATCATCTCACCTTGGGCGAGTCCGATTTGAAAGTCAACTTTCTCTTTCAGGCGCTCAAGGAGTTTGGTTGCGCGGGGCGAATCCTGTGTGAAAGCCCCATTATGGAAGAGGATGCGCTAAATCTGAAAAAGGCATGGATGAAGCTGAGCGGTGAGAAAGAATAAAGCAGATCGGTAATAATAAGACAGGCTTCGGAAGTCTCGGAGACTTCCGAAGTCTTTATTAGACGAGCCGTCTTTATCCTTCTAAAAACTTTCTTGCTAATTGATAAGTTTGCTGAACACGCTTATCTGAAATATCCCATTTTCTGGTTTCTTCTGCAATCAACTCTTTATGTTTGCGGCTTATATCTCGCAAAGCATTCCCCACTGACTTACGGACATATTCACTTTCATCTGCTCGCAGTTGGCTCAGCAATTGAATTGCCACTTCAGGATGCTCACGAAAATAATCTCGTGTCGTCCAAATTCGCAATCCCTCCGTCACTGCGCGGCGGACGTTGGGGTTTTCATCTTCAAGCCATTCTTTGATCACCGAAATCGCTTTTTCGTAGCCAATAACTTTGCAATATTGGTCGAAGGCTTGAGCCAAGATTTCCTGCACGCGCCAATCTTTATCCTGCCCTACACGATTGTGTAAAAACGTAATACTCTCTTTTGATTTCGCGGCGAGCCTCCCAAACAAAAACGTCGCCAGCATCCGCGCCTGCGGAATTTCGGAAACGAATAATTCTTTTGCAATTCGAAGGGTTTCGGCTTTTTCATGCCTGACAAAGACCTCATCCGCGGCCTTTTGAATATCTGTAAAGCCATGTTGAGTTTTCTGCACGCGTTGGATGAGAGATGTAATCATATTACTTCAAGCGTTCTTCAATCACCTTCATTAGTTCCTCTTGTACGGATTCCCATTCCCGCCCTGCATCCACTACCACCCAGCGCTTTGGTTCCTGCCTGACCATCTCTAAATATCCCGAGCGAACACGTTGATGGAATTCGACGGTATATGCATCTAATCGATTCCATTCATTGTCTTTCTTCTTCCGTCCAAGTCCCACTTCAATATCCAAATCGAGCAACACGGTTAGGTCAGGGACTAACCCTCCCGTTGCATACTTTACCAGCGCGCGGACCTGCTCCAAATCCTGCTGATGACCGTAACCTTGATAGGCAATCGTCGAGTCATAATAGCGGTCTGAAATGACAATCTCACCTGCAGCCAACCTTGGCTTGAACACCTGCTCTACAATTTGTGCACGCGCAGCCTGGTAGAGCAATGTCTCTGTACGGGGGTGCATTTCCACATTTTTCAAGTCATGAATCACTTCACGAATTTGCTCGCCAATGGAGGTTCCACCTGGTTCACGCGTGGGGAAAACAATATATCCCTTGCCACTCAGATATTCTACAAGTGGAGGAATGTGTGACGTTTTGCCGGAGCCTTCAGGACCTTCGAGGGTGATGAACATTTTTCGCGCTTAAAAATTGGTTAAAGCCTCTTGATTTTATTTTATGCAAATTCTTATCGTGGCCTTAACTTAAGTCTATTGGACAACATAATTTTTAATTGCCATGTAATTTTCAAGTTTTAAAATTACTGGTTGTTTATCATGGAGGCGTGAATAGCATTGAAAAAAACTCTCTATATTGTACTTGTTATGGCAGTTGCCGGTGTCTCAGCTTTGACTGGAGCGATCGCAGGCGGCGCAGTGGTTTATCGAATTGCTCAAAAACAATCTGTTAACCAGCCAAACCCTCTTCAGGAGGCTCTTCCGACAAACCATACCAATCCAAACCAGACGCTTGTGCTGAACACAACCGATGTCGAAACTGCGATTACTCAATCCGTGCAGAAAGTTAGTCCCGCAGTTGTGACTGTCATCGGTGTCATTCCCGGTCAGAACACATTCTTCGGACCGACAGGTGATCAGACTGTTGGTGGGAGCGGCTTCTTCATTACAGACCAGGGATTTCTCCTGACCAACAATCATGTTGTTGAGGGCACAAAGGAAGTGAGTATTGTTCTCTCTGATGGCAGCGAACAAAAGGCGGCCATCGTCGGAACCGATCCCTATTCTGATATCGCTGTGTTAAAAACAGAAGGCGAGGTTCCAGCGGTTGCAACCCTTGGAAATTCCGATGTGTTGAACCCGGGAGAATCAGTCATTGCCATTGGATCACCGCTTGGAAATTTCAAGAATACCGTGACCGTCGGCGTGGTCAGCGCAACGGGACGCGCGATCGATACTGGAAATGGATACCAGATCGAAGACCTGATTCAGACTGACGCAGCTATTAACCACGGCAATTCAGGCGGACCTCTTGTTGACCTCGCAGGTGAGGTGATTGGGATCAACACCCTGATCGTCCGCGATTCTGGAAACGGCGATGTCGCAGAGGGACTTGGTTTCGCTATCCCCGTGAACACAGCCCAGGCGATCGCTCAACAGATCATTCAAAAGGGATACTTTGCCCGCCCGTATATGGGAATCAACTTCCAGCCTATTAATCCTGATATCGCTATGAGGTACAACCTGCTCGCGCAATGGGGAGTCTATGTGACAAGAGTTGCGGAGAATAGCCCGGCCAGCAAGGCAGGCTTACAGGAGGGAGATATCATTACAAAAATTGGCGATATCGATTTGGATGAAACCCACTCGTACGTCAACACGTTGTTCGCCTTCAAACCTGGTGATGAGATCACATTGAATGTAATGCGAGATGGCAAAGATAAGCAAATCCAGATCACACTAGGTGAAGCGAAGCATACCTGATATTGAAAAAGTTGGGACACGACTAATCGTGTCCCAACTTTTTATTCACGGAAGATCCTCACATGTCTACGCGGCTCTTTGCCGTACGAATGACTTACCAACTCCGCATTGCGTGCCATCTCATGTTGGAATCTTCGCACAAGTGAGGGGCCTGGAGGCAGGTCCACCCAGCGCTCGCCATTGAGCACCGCGGCAATCGCCTGCTTGGTTTGTTCCTTCACCCCATCCATATCACTCGACGTGAAATGCTCCTGCGATAGATTGAACAGGTCGCTCAGGAACTGTTCCATCTGTCCCACGGTGTTCGCACGCAACACATAGATGGGCATGCCGCGATGTTCAGCATCCACAATCGTCTGTTGGCGATCGCGATAATACGTCTTTAGGGTCACCAGTGCGTTGGCATCACTTGCGTCTTTCACGATCACAGCAGGTACGCCAAGCCTCTTAGCGGCTTGCATCAGTCGATTGCGTGCCACACCATGCGGATAAACCTTGATCGTCTGCATCGCGCCGCGGATCGGTTCGAAGCGCGGCGGCACAGAGTTCGCTGTCTGCCCATTCGCTGGAGAGGCTGCCTCAATTGGAGAACTTGGCTGGCGTCCGCGCCGGACTGTTTTCGTTTCCTTCGCATCCATCCTCGACCCTGTAGCTGGCGCGGTTTTCTCGATCTGGATCTTGCCTTTTTCATCGCGCATCCGAACCTCGGGAGCCATGGGGAAGCCGCGTAAAAGCGCATCCACAGAAGCCATAATATCCAAATGGACCGAAAAGCGATCGCGATTTTGGATTTCGATGAGAACATCGAATGTAGGTGGAGCGCGCCTTTCAAGGACTGTTTTCTGCGTGCCGCGTCGACGCGCTTCTTCATCGGACAACGTGACCGCTTCGATCCCACCGACGAGATCGCTCAGTGTTGGGTTGAGGAGAAGATTATCAAGAGTCTGACCATGTGCCGTGCCAATAAGCTGCACGCCGCGCTCAGCAATGGTACGAGCCGCCAATGCTTCAAGTTCGCGCCCAATTTCATCGATGACGATGACTTCTGGGTTGTGATTCTCAACTGCCTCGATCATCACTTCATGCTGCAACGTAGGTTCGCGCACCTGCATACGGCGCGCCTTACCCACCGCGGGGTGCGGTACATCGCCGTCACCGCCAATCTCATTGGAGGTATCCACGATGACGACGCGTTTCGATTCCGCGAGAATGCGGGCGGCTTCGCGCAGGAGGGTTGTTTTACCTACACCTGGACGACCAAGGATCAGAACAGATTTGCCCGATTCGATCATGTCCTGAATGATATCTACTGTGCCATAGACCGCGCGTCCAACGCGCAAGGTGAGTCCAACCACTGCAGTACGCCGGTTTCGGATGGCTGAAATACGATGGAGAGTCCGTTCGATGCCGGCGCGGTTATCCGCGTCGAAGTCACCTACGCGTTCATCCACGTAATCAATTTCAGAGCGCGTGACTTCTGTTTCGCGCAGCTCGAGTTCGCGATCCACAAAACGGACGGTCGGAATCCGCCCCAAATCTAATATGATCTCGAGCAGGTTCTCGCTATCGTCTGCCTTTTCCACCGCATGGCGGATATCGAGCGGAAGGACGTCGAGAAGTGCATCGAGGTCGTCAGTTATTTTTAATTGAGTCATAGTTTTAGCAATCGATAAATAGGTAATTTGAAGTAAAAGGGAATACCCCTGAGCTACGTGCGCCGCCATATCCCTGTCTGCGCGGCTTACTGGTCTTTAAATGTAGTTCACCATGGAAAAGTTCCTGCCTTTTCATTAGTCTGGGTCTATTATACGAGAATTAGGCCGCCCCGCATTGGAATGTGGTTATGAAATGTTTTCTACTTTTCTTTTTCAATTCTATTTGCCTGAGAGGGCTGGACTCTGACAGCCGCTGGCTGGGCGGAACGAACCGTCTGTTCCTCTTTTACCAGGTGTGCAAGATGCTTCACCATCACCGCCTGCCGGTCTGCACCTTTTGCGCCCAGATCAGCCAGTACAGGTTCAAGCCAGGCCTGATAGGAACGCACACACACATAGACAGGTCGGTTGCGCCGATCTGGTAAATTCGTAATGATAGATGCCAACTTTTCGCTTACATTCGAAGTTTCGGGGTGGATCAATGGGGACAATACCATTCCATACACACCCTGAGTCAGGCTCACGTAACATTTCACGCCTTCGTTGCACATCCAGCCATTTGCAGATTTAGGTTGTGGTTCCATAGGATGCATTAATGGTGGGACAATTTGATGATACAGACTCTGCACCGACGGCAAATGCACAGACTTAACTTTCATCCAATCAAACTCCTGGCTGACTTCCACTATGTCAGAGGCATCCCACATCCTCTGCCAGGCATAGACTGAAAAACCCGACTTGCGCAGCGAGACAAATGCCTCACTTGATTCATCCACCTCGGCAATCACGTGGAACGCGCCCCAGTTTCCCGCCTGTGCAGAAAGATAATCGATGAGTCCAGGCAGGTCCGGATGACCCAATTGAGAGGCAGGAGCCAGATAAAGCATTTTTGCAAACGTTTCATCTGGCAAATGGATAATGCCACCAACAACAGATTCTTTATTACCATTTGCGATCGCGCCGTAGATATGCCGTGACGGGTTCACATAAGAGAGCAAACCCACCGCGCCAAGCGGATTCCCGCGGGTTAATCTGCGCGCAGTATCCAGCCCCACCGCTTCTTCTCGAAAGCTGTAGAGGTAAGGTAAATCAAGCAGTGCAAGTGGTCTTATCGACATAATATAGTTTTGCTGGTTTATTTCTAATTAGCTATGCCTGGATGTGTCCATCACCAGTTCTTCCTGTAATTTCATAGGATAGAACGAAAATGCCTTTTCCAGTAATCCCTTCAACTCTGTCAAAAGTGAGTATCGCGGATTGAATGTAAAAGGTCGCGTCCGCCCGGCCTCGCGACTCACCAGGATGCCAGCCGCCTCCATTTTATCCAGTTGGTTCTGAATAGACTTCAAATCAGTGTCATAGAAGCGGGCAATCTCGCGCGCATATCCTTCCTGACGTGAATAAATATAGATCAATACCCTTTCAGCGTTCTTTGAACCGAAGAGCACCTCGATCATGGAATGAATCCTTTTATAGCGATTAATCAATTGACGGATAATTTCCGTCATTATATCTCAAAACTTATCGATAAAACCATTCGGCCTGATAGCCCATTTATCTCCCCTCGGCTCTTATGGAATTCTTCAATACGCCAAGTCCCTCGATCTCTACGACTACCTCATCGCCATGCTTCAATTCACCTACACCGGCAGGTGTACCTGTGAATATCAAATCTCCAGAGTCGAGAGTCATGACCGAAGAAATATAGGCAATCAAAACTCCTACATTGAAAACCATATCCCGCGTCGAGGCCATCTGGCGCATCTGTCCATTCACGCGGCAGGTGACAACTGAATCGGCAGGGTCGAAATCCGTATCGATCCACGGCCCAAACGGACAAAATGTATCGAAGCCTTTGGCACGTGTCCACTGACCATCGGACTTTTGCAAGTCACGCGCGGTCACGTCGTTGCCAATGGTGTACCCAAGGATGTGTTTCTTTGCATTCTCGGTAGTGATATGTCGTCCGCGTTTGCCAATGACCGCGACCAGTTCTCCTTCATGTTCCACTTGTGTTGATTGGGGCGGGAGGATGACCGTATCATTGGGATTGATAATCGAGGAAGGCGGCTTCATAAAGATCAGTGGAACTTTTGGCACTTCATTGCCCAGCTCTTTTGCATGCTCCACATAGTTGCGTCCAACGCAGATGATTTTGCTCGGCTCGGAAGGGGCAAGCAGCCTCACGTCCGCGAGAGGCGTTTCAGCTTCCTTGCGCTGGTAACGCCCGAAGACGTTCCCTCCGATCTCACCGACCTTGTCATTTAGAAGCCATCCATATTTGGGTTTTTTACGATCTTCTGTTTCATAACGAATGATTCGCATAAGGACTCCTCCAAATCTGATGCTCCAAGTGTAACATGATGTATAATAGCGGGCGCGGGCGCTTAGCTCAGTTGGTTAGAGCACTTC
>DAINRK010000059.1:0-740 GCA_036741855.1 Anaerolineales bacterium | reverse complement strand
GCACCCTGTGGGTTAGAGTACTCCGCATGGAGTGCAGACAAAAAGAAAGTTCGTAGGGGCGCTTAGCTCAGTTGGTTAGAGCACTTCCTTTACACGGAAGGGGTCAGGGGTTCGAGTCCCTTAGCGCCCACAAAAAAGAGAGTCCCTGAAAATGGGACTCTCTTTTTTGTTTGTAAATGTCTTTACGTTTTTTCTACCGGGAACTGGATCTCGTTGACCGTGTTCGGATCGTTCTGATCGCCCAGTTTCTCAGGCAATCGTAGGTTCAACTCTCGTCCCGGACCGACGATGTGATAACCATTCTGATCGATCCACTTGGCAAGAGCATCGTACGCCTCACCGATCGTGGCAAATGGTCCGGTGTGAACGACACAAGCCGTCTTCTCGGATGCAGGTAGGTCATAGATCCTGACGCTATTCTCCGAAGTTAGCTCATCAACAATCGGCATAACCACTTCAATATCCCAGTCACGCTCCTTGAATTCCTTATCATGATAAATCGCCATGGGCGGGCCGATCATGCGCGCACCTTTTTGATTGAGGTAGTTCATTAACTCGTCCCACAAGGACCGCTGATCTGGCGGTGTCGGGACAACCCCGCGCACCGCGGCAACTTTGATGGGTTCGATTTTCTTGATCACAACATCATACTTGGACATGGAATCCTCCTGTTCGATTTCTCTCAGCCAGAGTTCCACGCGTTCCAGACGTGCCGCTTCCTCTTCCACTCGCTGTCTGAT
>DAINRK010000058.1:0-13543 GCA_036741855.1 Anaerolineales bacterium | reverse complement strand
TGACTCCGGGGGGATTCGAACCCTCAACCAATTGATTAAGAGTCAACTGCTCTACCATTGAGCTACGGAGCCAACTAAGTGAAAATATTGTGCGGACGGAAATTATACTCGAAGAGAAATACGTGTCAATAACATGCTCACCTGCTTTATTCACTGTATAATTGAATCGTAAACAATCTAAATGGATTATTCAGAACCCACCTCACAGCCCACTCCTGAGCCATCACAAGAATTTGTTTCCGCGCGCGCTAGAAGAAGACGCGCACAGCGCCGCGCATATTTCCCGACAGATGAAGAGGGACGGGCTTCGCTATTCACGCATCTGGCCCGCCGCGCGTATCCATCGTATGAACTCTTTGTTTTCGCGCTTGTAAGCGGAGCCATATTAGGGTTGGGTTTTTTCATCAACTCACAGGCTTTACTTATCTTTGGAATCCTTGTCGCACCATTGATGACTCCCTGGATCGGTATGTCACTGGCAGTTGTTGCGGGCTCTGCACGTTTCTTTCTTCAAACGATTACCGCGTTTTTGGTTTGTTCCTTCCTGATCTTCCTCAGTGGAGTACTTGCAGGCTTTGCCTCACGCACGTTTGGCCCCCTTACATTCAACGAAGCTTTTGCGCACAGCCGCCTGTGGTGGCCTGATCTCGTCATACTTACCATCGGTTCCATCATTCTCACACTTTCATTTGTTCGTTCCGAGGAACGTCCATACCTGCCCAGTGCGTTGCTTACATATGTATTTTTCCTTCCGCTTTGCGCTGCAGGTTTTGGACTTGGAAGTGGCGTGAGTGAAATATGGCCCCAGGGGTTATATGTGTTCATTGTTCATTTTGCCTGGGCGACTTTTTTCGGAATCATCACTCTCTTCTTCCTGCGGTTCTATCCAACCTCAGCAGGTGGAATCGCCTTTACAGCACTCACATTTATTGTGCTAATTGTTATAGTATCCTTTCTAACTGGTTTCAATCGATGGATCATGATAAAGACAGGCCTTGCCACGCCCGAGCCTGTTCCGGTTGCACAAGACTCATTTACTCCCGCGCCAGTTTCTACTATCACATCATTACCAAGACCTGAGCAGGCGACCGCGCTCATTGGCGTTCCTACGCAAACACCCACGCGGGGCGCGACGCGTACATCCACACCGACAATACCTGCCACTGAAACTTCCACATCCACGATCACTGCAGAACCGACTCCTATTATTGGGATAATACGAGCCTCTGAAGGAGGCGGCGCTTTTATACGCGAAAAGCCCGGAGGGATCGTGTTAGCCACGCTTGGCAACGGCTCGACCGTCACCATCATTCCCAATGATTTCCAAGAAGTGAATAATGTGATCTGGGTGCATGTCTTTGCCTTGGTCAACGATGTGCGCGTGGAGGGTTGGATGATCCAATCTGTATTACAGACAGCTACACCGGTCGCCGATTGGCAGCCTTCCTCTACACCTGCTTTCACTTCAACACCCTAAGAAAACAATCTTCATAAAGGAAATTCCATGCCCATTCATTTTGGAACCGATGGCTGGAGAGCCGTCATCTCAGATTCATTTACATTCGATAATCTGCGCATCGTGGCACAAGCCATTGCAGACGCCGTTGGGTCCGAGCATTGGGATAAGTCTATTAATGGCAAACAGGAATCGGGTCCGAAAAAGATCGTGGTTGGTTTTGACACGCGATTCTTATCGGATAGATATGCAGGTGAAGTAGGGCGCGTCCTGGCAGCGAACGGATTCACCGTCCTGCTCGCGCAGTCCGACGCACCGACTCCTGCAATTTCCTACGCGGTCAAATATCAAAAAGCTATCGCTGGTGTGATGATCACGGCATCCCACAATGCGCCGCGCTACAACGGCGTCAAACTCAAGGGCGCGTTCGGCGGATCCGCTTTGCCCGAACAGTGTCGCCGTGTCGAAGTCTATATCACGGACAATGAAGAACGGGCACGCGGACCGAATCTGATGGACTTTGTCAAGGCGCGTGAAGCGGGGTTGATCCAAAGGTTCAATCCATTGCCTGCATATTACGAGCACGTCAGGACCTTGATCAACACAGATGTCATTGCGGAAAACCCTCAGCGTTTTGTTGTGGACGCAATGTATGGGTCGGGGCGTGGTGTCATTAAATCGTTCTTGCAAGGCACGGGATGTGAGATCGCTGAAATTCGCGGTGAGATGAATCCCGGCTTTGGAAGTGTGCATCCCGAACCGATCGCCAAATATCTCGGCGCGCTGGCCTCGGCTGTCAGTTCAGGGATGGGCAATTTTGGAGTCGTGACCGACGGCGATGCAGACCGCATCGGTGCAATGGATGAACGTGGCACGTTCGTTGATCCTCACAAGATCATGGCTTTGTCATTGAAGTATCTTGTCGAAAAACGCGGCTGGAGTGGGGCGGTAGTACGGACGGTTTCCACCACGCGAATGATCGACCGTCTGGCAAATCGTTATGGGTTGAAACTCTATGAAACACCTGTAGGCTTTAATCACATCGCCGATTACATGATGACAGAAGATGTGTTGATTGGTGGAGAAGAATCAGGTGGCATTTCGTTCAAGGGACACATCCCTGAAGGTGACGGTCCCATCATGGGATTGCTGCTCGTGGAGATGGTAGCTGCCTCAGGAAAAACATTGCAGAAGCTGGTAGATGATTTGGTTGCGGATGTCGGTCCTGCTTTATACGAACGCACAGACTTGCGCCTGAGCCGTCCCGTTGAAAAGGCAGAAATGACCGAGTTTCTCATCAATCAAGCGCCAGCAGAGATCGGCGATCAAAAAGTTGAGTTTATCAGCCGGCGCGATGGCGTGAAGTACATCATGGCGGATGATTCATGGCTTCTCATTCGTCCTTCGGGGACTGAACCTGTCTTACGCGTGTATGCGGAAGGAAGAACGCCAGAGATGGTCAAGGCGCTGTTGGGATATGGCGAGCAGGTTGCGGAGAGTGTCGTGTAGAAACCGCCAAGCGCAAACTGTATCCATTTATTAAAAAGTCAAATGCTTTTCTATGAAACAACTGAATTCTGCTGAAGATATTCAGCTCTTGCTAAAATAAAGTTATGATTTAACAAAATAGACGCTAAAGGCGCGAAGCGCGCCTTTAGCGTCTATTCATTTCAAGGAACTATATTAACGCGTTGGTGTTGCTCTTAACCTTCTCACGAGAAAGATCACAACGACCAGAGCAAGTGCAGTCATGAACCATCCGGGTCCTCCGAAATCATCCACAAAGCCAGTGTTCGGCAGGGCAGTGGACGTTGCGATCACCGTCTGGGTAGAGACTGCGATTTGAGTGAACGCCGCGCCTACGGTTGCAGTGGCAGGATTGGGTGTCACAGTGAAGGTCGTAGTTGGTTGAGCAATAACAGGTGTATTCGTCGGCGGGACCGTATTCGTTACAGCGGCGGTTTGTGTGAGTCCTTGTGCCACAGCGGTCTGTGTTAAACCAGCTTGAATCGTAGCAGCTTGTTGTGTGGCTTGTGCCTGTGCAGTTAATTCAGTTTGCTGATTTGTGCTGTTCGAGAAGAAAAAATATGCAACAAGACAGAGAAGCGCGAGGAGAACAAGTCCACCCAGAACACCCGCGATGAGCAAAAAGGTGCGGTTGCTGGATTCTTCAGGCGGATTGGCATCATCAAAATTCATGTTGTCGTTGTCATATGCGGACATGGTACATTCTCCTCTATTTTGCTTTTATCGATTATCCCACAACTTCAAGATTTACCAAAGGCACCATCACAGTCTCACCATTTTCAAGCTTTACGTCTGCTGCGCGTGCACGCAATCCACTTGGTAGCATGCTGAGTCCCGCGCGTAAGTTTGAGATCGCCCCAATCATCCCGGCGTTCGGAGGGCGGCGCATACGCACTGTTTGTCCTACAGAAAAGGCTTGATAGCTGCTGGGTTCATCAGGTTCGGTCGATATGGGCAATGGGATGATCACTTCGGGCCGGTTCCCACTATAACGGTCGAAGTGTTCGGCATTCACGGTTGCTTCACGTTTGTCGTTGGTTGTCAATAATTTAAAGGCAGCTGAATTCATTGGCATGGGCCCAAAGCCATCCAACACTAAGATAGGATACCTCATTTGATATGCGGGAATGATCAACGATGAGAGCAGGCTAGAAATGACGAGACCTCGTACAGGCAATTCTGCCGCGGCCTTTAATGTCTCTACGTCGCGCACATGTCCACCTAAAATCACAGAACCGCGCAGACTTACATCCAATTGATCCGCGCTAAGGATATCATCCGGTTTTTGCAACAGGCGCACCAACAGGCCATTGTCGATACGACCGTTTCCCCATACGCCTTGCACAAGCGCGCCTGCTGTGCGGATCACCACACCGCGTTCAGCGATCACTTGGGTCACCATGCCAGGAAGTCCTGCGCGCAATTCGATACGTGTGTCTCCCACTTCCATCAACACTTGTCCACCGCCGGCGACCATCACCCGGCCTGCGCGCGGTGCTTTGATGGTACGCGCGAACATGCCACTTTTTTCTGCTACCAGCGCGCCCTCTGTCAGTCGGTCACCTGTATTTACTTTGATCATCTTATCGGCAGCAATTGCAGAAACACCGAATGTGCGCGCCACATCCAGCAAGACATGCTCACGCGCAAAGTTTGCTTCCGCGATCACATCGGTTGGGTTGACGCGCTGGTTCACACGTGCATTGACTTTGCCTGCGACAGGCAAAACGCGTTCGCGTACAATCGTCGTAAGCGGGAGCACATGCAACATTGGGGCAAGCATCTTAACCTCCCACCGTGTAATGCCATTTTTTGATCAGTTCACGCCGCCGCACAGGATCACCCGGAAGTTGAAGCGGACGTCCACGCGCGTCGATGATGACTCCCAGCGCGCCTCCTGTCACTGTGACGGTGCCGCTCTTTCCAGGACCCAGTCCTGCGTCTGCGCGTCGAAGCGGCTGCAAGCTCAAACGAGCACTTTCGCCCGTTGGGAGTGGCAGGATTTCCAACCCACCAAACTTGACCTCCGCGCGCGCTTCCGTTCCATCGCTGTAGGCGAGCTTGGCGCGTAAGACCTGATCACCATAAGTCGCTGCAGCAATTACAGATACAACAGTTCCCAAACCAATGAATGCACCCGACTCAATCACCTGCACAGGCAGATAATGATTTCGTGAAGATGCAGCACCAAGTAATGGGAGTAAATTGTTTTGATCGAGTAGGACCGGCATGATGCCAACGGGTTGTATTCCATCGAGCAGTAACAACAAACTTTGTCCGAGTGACGTTCCATCGCTCAACGCCCCGCCGCCGCCAAGAATCAGGTCTAGAGGCGGCATCAGATCCGTCCCCGCCGCATGAGCGCTGGCGGGGAAATCCCTTTGAGCAGTACGGACCGAGAGATATAAAGCCTGCCGTGCAATGGCATGCATAATGGCCTGCTCGTCCACCGTTGCAGGGATGGCAGAAGGATATAAAGATTTCTGGAATAAGTATTCACGTAACGTGTTTGGGGCGATATCCAGCTGCAGCCATCGCAAAATGTCTTCTATTTCTGTATGCTGTAAGATACCTGCGAGATTTTCACCCAAGCCAAATTGCGGGTAAACACCAAGTGTGAGTTCGCCCGCGAAACCAGCTGCAACGGATGTCGCCGCGGCTCCAACATTCACAGATAGCAAACCACGCGTGGACTCATACAGTTTGCTCAAAAATCGAATCATACGTCCGCGGGCATAAGCGGTTGGCAGAACATTTCCTGCTGCCCAGAGGTTCAGTTCCTCGATGCCCTTGATCTGCCTCTGGCGAAGTTTGATGACGAGCGATGCCAGTTCAAAGCTCGCAGGCGCCAGATCCTCTGTATCCAGAGATGGGCGCACGTTATAACTGATCTGGAGCTTTCCTGCATGGCCACCAAGCATTTCCTGAACGTCATTTGCAAGTTTTTGATTCCCTGCATAGAGAATCATTGGACGTTTTTCCATGGGCATCAAATAACAGGCAAGCCCAACTGCTTCCAGCATCTTTTGAATCGAGCGGGATGCGCCGCCATCGGTACCACCCGCCAGCACGACGAGATCAGGCCGTGATCGAACGATACTGTCCATCTGCTGGTCGGGACGCCGATGATCAGAAAGATCAAGCGTCTCCACGACTCGACTGTAGGTTGATTCCGCCAAACGCCGCGCGCTCTGCACGGATACATCTGAAAGCAATCCCACGACGACTGTCTTAACTGTAGGACCTGCGGAAAGCGTAGCAACGACTGCATCTACACCGGTTCCATCTGGCTGAGATGGGGCGATCAAATTGTTATCCTGTGGACCCAACAAAGTGGTGCCCATAATGTTCTGTAAATTGATGATGGCTTCACGGACCCCGATGCCAATATCCTTGAACGGTGCTTCCGCGGTAGAGGGAGCCTGCCCGGATGCGACGAAGCGATACTGGCCCTCGACCACATCGAACATTACGGCACGTGTAACAGCCGCACCTACGTCGATTGCTAATATCGATTCGTTTTGTACCAGCGATGCAGGCATAGTTTATAGACCGATGAGTCCTCTGACGAAATTGAGGACGGAACTTAAGCGTTCGATCATGGCAGTCAATGCGGACATGTAGACTCCCGCAAACAGCACGCCAAGCGTAATGGCGATGAAAATACGCCCAACCCAGGCGATAATATCAAGGATACGATTCCGTTTTGCTGTTCCATCGGGCGCCCGGCTTGCACTGAAGTGAAACGATGCAAGCGTGAAGGTTGTACCCGCAAGCATCACGCTGGCCTCGAGCAATCTACCGGCGGCTTCTACACCGCTTGCCGCAGAACTAAAATCGAATGCTGCCATCGAGGCACGCGCCTGTGGGATCAAAGTTCCTAAAAGCGCGCCGCCAACGGCCGCCGCCGCGCCCACGCCAACAAGGACCGCCATTGCAACATTTCCAATCCATGAAATTCGCGGGGTGAGTTTGGCAAGTAATGATAAACAAAGAGCAAGTGGAATAATCATCAACAATAGTTGATTGGGGTTTGTCGTCTGTAAGGGCGCGAACAACTTTGGAACGAGCACCTGGTGCCATACCACAGTGGCAGCATACCCCGAGGCAACACCGATGAAAATATACACTGCAATACGGAACAAGGGACTGTCACCGATCAAATAACTGAAGATCATCAATGTTAGGATGAGACCCACCAGAGCAGAGATCAATTCAAGTGGCATGCTTGTTATCCCTGCTCTGCCTCAGCACGTCGCGCCCGAATCCCTGTGAAAAGACTCCACAAACTTCCCAGTGTAATTGCAGAGATGGCAAGCATCAATCCCACTCCGAACGTATCCCAATATGCGCGAGCAATACCCGGCCTGCTGTTATTTACGAATTCATACCGTGCCGCATCTGAAAGTCCATTGATCAGGCCAGTGATCTGGCCAGAGGAAACGTAAGGTTGGAGCAATGGTCCGGCCTGTGCGCTCGAGACCATGAGCAATGGTTGATTGGCCAGCGTGGGAAATAAAGGATCAATTTGTCTTGAGTTTTGAAGCTGTTCCACCCAAATGCGTCCCGATTCAGCATGATCGGTCAAAACAATAATTGCTGAATATTCAGAGATTCCCGATACGCCCGAAGCGGGCATAGCAATCTGCGGCGCTTCAATAAATTCAAGTACGCCCGCTGCACCACCAGGGAGATAGCCTAAATTGAAGTAATGCTCATCCAGATTGTATCCAAGTCCATTGGGTGATGGCCTGTTGATATTTGTATTGGACAGGAGTCGTTCCGTTAATGCGGAACCGTTCGGGGAGGTTGAGAGGAATGACAAACGAGGATGGCGAAGCAGAGCGATTTGATCCAATAGTGGACCGCTGATTGCTTCCATTTCTCCGGCGAGCGAAGGTTCGTAATCCACAACGACCAACACATGTGAATTTTCAGGAATGTTTGCTACAGCACTTGATGCACCACCAACCTCAAATGGCAAGACAGGCGAAACGGGCATGCTTTGCGTACGAAGGAGGATCATGGAACCAAGCGCAACCAGCAATAGACCACTGAGCACCCATCGCAAGACATTTTGTGACATCACCACCGACGAAGAAATGATCGCCCGCGGATTCGTTTCACCTGCAAGGATTTGCTCCAGCAAGGCTGCGCTCGCTTGTTGCTCATCTGTTGCTTGAAGCTTTAAGGAAATAGGCTTGGGCCTTCTGGCTGAACCGATAGGTGCAATGGGAATTAAACCGCGCAACCCTGCTAACGGACCTTCCCGCTCAGTGGGTTGATCTTCCACACTTGGTGTTGATTCAGCGACTGCCTCCACAGGCCGCATGGCCTGAACCCAGGAGGGTAACTCTACAGGTGAAAGTGTATCGTCACCTTCAGATGTGG
Organism: Anaerolineales bacterium; assembly: GCA_036741855.1. GTDB lineage: Bacteria > Chloroflexota > Anaerolineae > Anaerolineales > Villigracilaceae > Defluviilinea. Next base: position 5,169 of record DAINRK010000058.1, on the reverse strand, counting down.
GAAGCGCAGTTTCTTGAACAGGCATTTCTGAGGTGCTCGGCTCAGGACGCGAGAGCCAATCTGGCATATCCATGGAAAGGAGAGAATCCACATCCTGGTTCGAGAGAGAATCGTTTGTAGGTGCGAAAAGACTCGAATCAATGGTAGCAGGCAGAGGCGCAGAAGGAATGGATTCTGGCTCTTGTTGAGTTTCTTGTGTGGATTCCATCCACGCAAAGGGATCCTCAGATGACTGTTCAACTGTAGAGGATTGATATGGTTCGCGAAATTGGTCCAGTGCCTCAACGCCCATCGGCATGGATGGCTCCTCGGTTGCACTCTTGAGCCAATCGGGCATCGTTGTTTCCGCTTCTCCGCTGAGAGGGGCAGTGTGACGTGGAGAGAGTGCCTCAAGACCTGCAGAGGCAGGTGTCTCTTCTGATTGTCCTTCAATGCTCTTTAACCAATCCGGTTCATCCGAAGCGTGCGAGAGTGGCGTTGATTCCGAGACAACTGCAGATGGTGGCTCAACTGTTCCGGAGAATTCATTTAGCCAGCCTAGATCCTCTTGTGAAGCAGATGGTTGAACAGATGCAGAGGGGGATGGTTCCGGGGTGCTACCCAGATTATTCAACCAACCCAAATCCTCTTTTGATGTTGATGACTCTGAAGTTCCTCCAAAATTGTTTAACCGACTCATATCTTCCGATGGCATAGATGGTTGAGCAGGTGCAGGTTGCAATGGCTCCGATGTCCCACCAAAGTTATTCAGCCAACTCAAGTCTTCTTCTGAGGCAGGGGGTGAAGCGGAAGTAGGGTGGGCAGGTTCTGATGGTTCACCCAGATCATTGAGCCAGCTCAAATCATTTTTTGGAGCAGTAGGCGCGGAGGGTGTGGTCTGCGAAATACCTCCCAAATTATTGAGCCAGTTTAGGTCTTCCTGTGAAGCCGCAGGGAATGAGGAGCTCGAAGGTTCCGGTTTAGACGAATTCAGTTCTCCAGTGCGTTTCGCTGAGGCCTCCAAATCACGAAGCCAGCTTAAGTCTTCCTCCTCTTTGGGGCGCTCCGCGGGTTCCTGGGCTGTGCTAGTGGGCGCGTCAAAGTTATTCATCCAGCCCATATCAATTTGTGATGTGTCGGGTTCAATTGGAATAGTCTCAGCAGGTTGTGTTGATGCCTGTGAAAACCATTCGGACAATTCATTTTTCTCCGCTGATGGTTGTGCCGAAACGTTCGTCTCTGCAGGTTCTTCGATTTGCGCGGCGGATGCTTCAGATGTACTTTTATTGAATTGCGCGAAGAAATCTGTTTCGGGTTCCGGCGATGATGAAACCGATGGCTTCGGCTTTGGAGTAGGACTCATGCCTGCCAGCCAGTCCGGGACTTCATCATCATCGGAGCGGCTCACTTGAGATGCGAGACCAGCCAAAAAATCGGGCGGTTCATTCTTCTGGGCCCTTGAGGCGAAGGCCGTTTGAGCGGACTCTTCGTTCGCGGCATCCTTCGACTGTTGACGGATATCTCTGAGCCATTCTGGAAGGATAGGTTCCAATTCACCGGTGTCTTTTTTTATTGGTTTTTCACCGATGTGCACCATAGATTCGGGTTTTAACGGAGTCTGACAAAACTGGCAGACATCTAAGAAGTCCGGATTGTTCTTCTTGCAATTTGGACAAACGATATCGGCCATGATTAATTCCCACCATATGGACGGTCAATCCCGAACAAGACGCGTAAGCCCGTTAATAAAGTTCCCAAAGCAATGCCGAGAAGTAGGCCACGCGAGCCCCCTCGCGAAAGCATGCCTCCGAATTGTGTAATGATCCAATCACCTGGTATCGGGCCAAATGGCGTCGGCATAATAGCAAGCAGGAACAGGACTGCAGTAAGTAAAAACAACACAGTTGTTACATCTATGCGGCGGCGGAAGAGGCGGATGCTGGCGTAGATCAACGTTACTGCCAGGATTGACATTAGTGAGGCTTCCACCGGGACAATGACGGCATCCACGGCCAGGCGCATCAACGGATCATTCGGTCCCAACACTAAGCCAAGCCCGAATGTAACTACAAGCGACAGGATTAGCAGCGCCCCATAGAGACTTCCTTTTTGCCGCGCACGAATCTTTTCCATTTGCACTGCAACAAGATTGTAAATACCAATTAACACAGCCATGCCTGCAATGATGATCGCCCAGTCAATCAATTGCAATCTCAGTTGGTCTAATTGAGCGATTGGAAAGAAATAGCCCAGGAGGACAATCACCCCGGAAGCAATAGCAAAAACAGCCGTGAACACGCGCATTAGATGGGCGCTCCCAAAATTGTCAAACCCGCACCGATAATAATCGCGAGAATAATCAACCAACGCAAAATATCCTGCACATTCAAACTGGCTTCATGGGCTGCGCCCGCTCCAACATACGCGCCTGCTGCGAATAACTCCTCTCCGATCAAGGGGTCTTGTGCTGATGCATAGAATATGGCTTGCGCGGAAAGATTATCGCTTGCCGCAATCAAGTTCGTGTTTTCGCGATCTGCTTCTTCGGTTAAGAGCGCAGCCTCATTCCCAAAATCACCAATGAAGATATTCGTTGAGACATCCTCGTCGCGCATGATGGGCATTGTCCCAGCAGCATATGCAAATGGTGAGAGTCCAGTCAAACGTCCGGTGCTGAACCGATATTGTTCTTCCGCTCCCGCTGCGCGATAGCCTGACTGCAAAGCGTCCTGCGAAAGAATGGTAAGCCGAGCATCACCTGATGTGACAATCGGTGGCCGATCACTGACGGATGTCCGTTCGGTTAATCTGCGCAGCATGGCCAGTCCGGCGAATGCAGAGCCGCCTCGTGCAGTGAAGAGATTGCCGCGCCCGAGTGAGATATGCAGACGTGTGCCATTTTCCACTGCAATACCCACAGACCGATTAAGACGTTCATAGGCCTCGATCACACGCAACGTGGCTGGTGTTCTTCGACGCCAAAGTGTAAGGCCCAACAAAAGTAATGCAGCAAGCAGGAGCAAACCCAAACCGATCATAAAGCTTCCTCCCCGCGCAGATATCGGGCAAAGGCTTGGGCTTCTTCATCTTCTTCAAGCATTTGAGCGAGAGAGTCTAATTGTTTCCCACCGAAAAAGGGCTGACTAATATACACTGCCTGTGCACCCAGAATAGTTAAGGGTCCTCCTGCTTCAAGTGCCCACGCGGCAAATCCATCCAATTTGAGGCGACGTAATGATTCAGCCCATGTAGACCAATCAGATCGCGCTTGCATGAGCAAAGTATAGCATATTTTAGAAATGACCTGACTCGCACCTACGGCATGGAAATTTCAGTGTCGTTGCGAAATCATAACCATTAAAGGCACAATTTTACGTATCTGTCGTCATAGTATAATCATGATAGAGATCACCAACAGAGGAACAAATGACTGAAAAAAAAATCCGTGTACTCGTTGCCAAGCCTGGGCTCGATGGACATGACCGCGGTGCGAAAGTGGTCGCGCGTGCCCTGCGTGATGCCGGGATGGAAGTCATTTACACGGGCTTGCGGCAAACTCCTGAAATGATCGCGGAGGCTGCCCTTCAGGAAGATGTGGACGTGGTAGGGCTTTCCATCCTTTCGGGCGCGCACATGGCACTTGCCCCACGCATTATGGAACTGCTCAAGGCGAATGGTCAGGAAAATGTAAAGGTTTTTATTGGAGGCATCGTACCCGATGAAGATATGCCACGACTCAAAGAGATGGGCATCACGGGCATTTATGGTCCCGGTGCATCAACGGACGATATTATCAAGGATGTTCGGGAGGCAGTGAAGTAAGTTACGTGGCGCCGTAGCGCCACGTAATTTTATGATAAGAGAATCATGTCGTTGATAAAATCTGTTCTCGAAGGAAATCGCCTCTCCATATCCCGCTTATTATCCCAGGTGGAAAATAATTCGCCTGAATCCCATGCTGTTCTTGCAGAACTGTTTCCGCATACTGGCAAAGCGCATCTTATCGGTGTGACAGGCGCGCCTGGGACAGGGAAATCATCGCTCGTCAATCAACTTGCGCTACACTATCGTAAAAGCGACGCTTCGCGTAAAAAAATTGCCATTATTGCGGTGGACCCATCCAGTCCATTCACTGGCGGCGCGGTGCTTGGTGATCGCGTCCGTATGCGTGACCTTTCAGGGGATGATTGCGTCTTCATCCGATCGATGGCTTCGCGCGGTTCTCTCGGCGGCATTGCACAAACAACTGCTTCATTTACACAGGTCTTCGATGCTGCGGGCTTTGAGATCATCATCATCGAAACCGTCGGCGCGGGCCAAAGTGAAGTGGATATTGCGCGCCTTGCACACACGACCATTGTTGTAGAGGCGCCCGGACTCGGCGATGATATTCAAGCAATCAAAGCCGGCATTTTGGAAATCGCGGATGTGATTGTAATCAACAAAGCGGATCGTCCCGGTGTGGAAGTTACGGAACGTGCGCTCCGCTCCACGCTGGAACTTGCTCACCCGACCAAGCGCGTGGTTCGGCATCATGGCAAGAATATGTCAACAGGAGACTATTCGATAACTCAGACCGACACGAACAAAATAATATGGATTCCACCGATCAACAAGACTGTTGCTACTGAAGGCAAGGGTATCGCAGAACTGGCAGAGTCTATTGCCAAACATGCAGACCATTTACGTCAAAGTGGGGATTGGGCCGCCCGTGACCGCGCCAGGCTGGTGTCCGAGTTGGACGCGCTCATCCGTGAAGAGCTGATGAGTCGTTTTCTTGAGAACATCCCACAAGCGAAATATGATGAAGTCGTTGAAAAGGTATTAAATAGAGACTTGTCGCCCTATGAAGCAGTAAAGTTCTTGGTGAACCTTACCTCCACCGCGCTCCCACAGGGAGAAAGAGATGATGGAAAATAAGGAGAACTGATGTCACAACATCCTCATCATGAAATGAAAATGTATGGAGAGATCAAGTTATATGCTGGTTCAGGATCGCCAGAACTCGCGCAAAAGATCGCCGACTATTTAGGGCAACAACTCAGCCCGAGAGAACTCATACGATTCCCCAATGAAAATATATTTATCAAATTAAAGAGTAGCGCGCGCGGGCAGGATGTGTATATTATCCAAACTACATCTTCTCCTGTGCATTACAACTTGATGGAATTGTTGATCATGATCCAGACC
>DAINRK010000057.1:0-13608 GCA_036741855.1 Anaerolineales bacterium | reverse complement strand
CTACTTTTAGTTTTATCTGCCAGCCAGTTGTCAAACTCATCGCGGCGGATGACGCGCAACGCATGCCGTTTCCACATGCGAAAGTTCAATCCTCTGCCTTCAAAATCAAAACGAATCTTATTTGCATCTACATGAGGGACTTCACTTACATCAAGCCCAAGCCGCGCAAGCAAAACTTCCGCGTCAATGGCGAGTCCGCCCGCGCAAAGCTTGGCGCGAGGATAATGTGCCTTTTCAAGAATCAGGACCGAGGAGGTAAGATGCGGAGCAATCTGCTGGAGATGTAAAGCAGTGGAGAGTCCCGAAGGTCCACCTCCAATGATAATGACACTATACGAAGCCTGCATTCCAATTTACGCGTACGCCCCAGACCACGTCTCAAATTGCCTGCCCTCGCGTTCGTCGTCTTTGTAAAAGGTGAGATACGTGAGAGTTTGATAGGGTATGAATTTCTGTTCGCTGGGATCCTTGACCGCCAGATCGTAATAAGAGTGCCATGTCCCAGAGTTGATATATAGCTGATTTTGCTGGCTTCCCATATCCCCATCTGAATCAAGCGCAATGATTTCGTGGTGATGTGTGTGCCCATACACAATGTACTTCGCAGTATTTTTGAGGAAGGCTGGCTCCTGCAGTGCATGCTCAGCAAAGGAATGTTCGCTTTCCCATAGTTTGTCTCGTACCCACATGACGATATCATTGATCGTGCTGAAAGATGTACGCTTTGAAATCTTGATCGCCAGTTGGAGTGCGTCGACCATATCAAACTTGAACGCTCTATCCTCCTCGCGGACAACATCAAGTTCAAGGAATTCGTCACAGAGCTCATCCCACACTTTCTTGAGTTCCGCCTCAAGCGCGGCGTTTCCCGCGTGATGTTTGATCTGCCCACTGATCCAGAGAGGCGTTGCCAACGCAGGACGGACATTTGTGATCCTTCGCAGACTATCTATAATGCCGTTTGGAAGTTTCGCTCCGTACCTTTGTTCCACTTCCACAGGATAACGATTGCAAACAGCCATACAAAAGATGTCACCCAGGGTTGCGTGGTCCCTACCATATTCGCGATTGAAGTTGAACTTATCGAAAGTATCACCGTGACGGCCAAACACTTTATATGGTTCCATCACTTCTCGCAAGTAGGGGGATTCATCGATCTCATAAGGAAAAGGACCAGAGGAGTTGCTCAATCCTATTGTATCTATGATGTTTTTACGGATCTCATCGAAGGCGGTCCCTTTAAGGTGATAATACCAATCATGGTTACCAATGAGGTAATGAATACGCACGTTGAGTGGAATGCGTTCCTTGGCATATCTATCCGGCCTTCCGCGAGCATCTGCAGGAGGGAGGAGAATCATCTGACCACTGGCACAGCGCTTCAAAACCTCAAGCGATTCTATATTCACGTCAATAATGGATTGAGTAGTTTCTGCAAGTTTGGAGGCAAAGTATGGACCGGCTGAATCGCTCCACGGGCGGACGAAGTTTGCGGCGCCAGGTTGAGCATCCAGCCAGCGGGTGGAATGGATGGGGTCAAGGATGTCGCCCATCAGGATGAGGTCGATGCTTTCGAGAGGACGATACTTCCCATTTGTCCGAAAGGAGGCGAAATATGCCGTCTCGCTTAAGCGATTGGCAAACAGGTGAAACGCGCTCGGCGCGATGGAATTGGCGGTCGTACCGTCTCCAAGATGAAGGTCACTAACAATAATAAGCATCAATATTCCTTACTTATGTAACAATCAAAAATATATGATGATTATAGTCTGAATGCTTCCCTAAGGGCCATTCTATCCGGATTTGTAACGAAAATATGAGACAGTTTTAAAGTCACCTTCTAATTGTTACTTCATCAATAAATGAAAATATTGACGTATAATTTTGTAACCACATTTTCCGGGGAAGATGTGTGGATTTCTCTTCCATATGAAAAGCAATTCAAGCAGGCAGTTCCTTTATAAATGCAACCCCTGCCATTTTCATCTAGCTTGAAATTGTCATTGAGGAGGCAGGTATGGCTAACAAATTTTTCTCAGGAACTTTGATTGTCCTGGGTACATTATTTCTTATATTGAGTTTGGTGGGTATGGTTGCAGCATGGGTCTATAACGAACCACTGACCCGTGAAGCAACCAGCAGATTGACAGATATCAACACCGAGTTATCCCAGGCACAGGTCGGCTTGCAAAGCTCTCAAGGAGAATTGCAACGTGCCCTGCGCATCGTGGATGCCGCCGAGAAGGCACTGGAAAAACTTGCCGGCCAATCCGCGGGTGCAACCGGTCTTCTCGATAACATCCAGGGCACCCTGGATGACAGACTGCTCCCCGAATTGAAGACAGCCAGAGAGAGACTAGTTGCAGCAAGCAATACGCTGAAAACCTTACGCAATACCATTGAGGGGCTTGGCTCGTTCCTACCCGTTGACCTGACCGGGCCAGATCAAATACTGGCCGACCTGATTGATTCTGCCAATTCCTTGGATTCGGAGATTGGTGAAATCGAAATTGTGGCTCAACAGGTTTCAACATTTTTAAGTGATTCATCTTTCCTTCTGGGTGGTGATTTGAGCGAGACAAGGAAAAGCCTCGAAGCTTTTCTAGCAACCACGCAGGAGTATGAGAAAAGAGTCACGGGATGGCGCAAGCAGATCGCGGACTTGATTGAAAAAACTCCAAAATGGATCGATCAAGCTTCGATTATCCTGACCATTTTCCTGTTTTGGTTTGGTCTCTCGCAATTTGGACTCATTTTGCATGGACTCAGCATCCGCCGCGGGCATGATCCATTTGATGTATTAAGAAGAAGGCCAGCTAGTCTAGTGGAAAGAGTGAGGGAGGAGGAAACCGGCTCTTCGTCGTAACAATTATTCAAGGGATTATGGCTTGACAATAGAACACACGTTCTAATATAATTCCTGGTTAATATGTCTACTCCGCGAAAGAAAAAACCTTCACGGATAGGCTCGCAGCAGACAAATAGATACTTTCACATCCTGGCAAATCCCTTACGCCTTGTTAATCGAACAGATTCAGCCGCCCAGGAGAACCCATCTTCAAAGACTCGACCTGGAAACTCTCTGTCTGGTGGCCGCCGATCAACTGATAGTGATCTTCTTGATCTCTATGATCGCTGGTTATCTCTTTCTCCGCGTGAACAGCATGTCACCTATTTAACTTGTATGGGATATAAGAATGATCAAATAGCATTCCAGATGGGGATCACAGTTGGAACGGTCAAATCTTATCTTCAGCATGTTTTTCTTAAGATCGATGTTCGGAGTAAAACAGAATTGCGTTTGAAATTTTTCAATTTTGATTTCAAACGGAATCCTCCCTATTAGCGGGTAAATGCTCTAGTCATAACCCATACCTGCTACCTCCCTATGGTCACTCCCCAATGGATATTCTCCAAAGGGGGTTTTTTAATTCTTTGATTTGGATTAATCTGTAATTCATGAATAAAGCCTTGAGTGTTCGCGCCGTGCATTGGATAAAACCGTACTATAAGCTCGGTCATTTGCTCATCGTGGAAACTGCGGGTAAAGAGCATGAGGCAGTTACGGACTTAATTACCCGCCTTGCACTGCGCGGTCCCTTTCATCTTATTGTAGGGGATGAATGGCTTCCAGACCGCGATACATTGTATCGTTCCGTACGCAGATTTACCATTGAGGTGGAGGAAATACTTGATCATCCGATTCTGATGCGTCCTATGACCTGCCTTCAATTGTTAGATTTGCTCATGGAGTCTGATATGCAGAACAAACCCACTTTGATCCTGGATTTCCTGCATCATTTCTACAATGCAGATGTTGACCTGTCCCTGCGTGATCGTGTTCTGGAACAGTGCTGTCAATTTACCAAGCGTCTCTCGCTTTCCAATTCTGTTGTCCTACTTGTGCCGCGCTTATCTACGGATGAGTACAAACGATTTTTCCCTCTTCTTGCCGCTATTGCTGATGAAATCATTGAGGTAAAGAAAAACCTTGCAACCAAAAACCTCCAGGATTCACTTTTTTAACAAGTGTAATGGCACCTAAAAATCTCTCCTCCACAGAGCTGGCACATAAGGTCATTGCTGAACTTACCCCTCTTGCAGATATGCTTGCTCCCAAATATCGAAGGATCATCAAGCGGTTTTGTGAGTACATCTTGCAGAATCGGGTTTCGATTTCTAACGCTACGAGCCTGTTACCGCTGGAAGCCGCACTTGTCATTGTACAAGTCGAGGAGCATGAGAATAATAATTATGAATTCAGCAATCTCCGTACTCAGATTCAAGAATTAAGATGTGAAATTACAGAACTCAAAAATCTACTCCATGAAGAAATATAACGGCTGGTTGTTTGATTTATACGCTCATCCAACAAAGGGAATCATCTTGTGGCTGATTGGAGAGGACGGAAAACCATATTCCTTCCATCAGGACTTTGAGACTGTATTTTACGCCCGTGGGGATTTTCAGCATCTGAATGAATTGGGAAAGTTTCTCAGAAGAAAATATCCCAAACAGGCGGTACGGTTAGAACGCGCTACCAGGGAAGACTTGTTTGATGGCTCTCAAGTGGTTATGGGTATCGGAGTTTCCAACCCGACGATTTATAAGAAACTGTTTCAGCAAGTCTATGAGAACTTTTCTGATCTGATTTTTTATGATGTGGATATTCCTCTCACGGTACGATATGCTGCGACTCACAAAGTCTTCATGATGGCACTATGCGAGATCAATGCACAGCAAGATGGCAAAGTAGTCAGCGTTCAAGCTATCGACACATTGCATGAACTTGACCCCAAATTACCGCGCTTGCGTATATTAAGCCTGAAACCAGATACCGATCCATCTCATAAGTCTCCTAACTATTTGGTTGCAAAATTTGGTAAATCTTATCTGCGAATGCCCTTCGACCGACCGCGTGACCTTATCAGTCTTTTGAATAGTATCTTGTCGACCTATGACCCCGACGTCATCCATACTCATTTTGGTGATTCGTGGTTATTTCCAAAATTACAAGAACTATCGAAAGAAACAAGAATTCCCTTCGAGCCCAGCCGTGACTCCTCCGTGCCAATATTGCGCCGCAAAGAGGTTAGCTTCTTCAACTACGGGCACGCTCATTATCGCGCCCCTCAAGTTCACCTGCGCGGGCGTTGGCATGTGGATGTCCAAAACTGCATGACTTACAATCAATATCAGCTACTTGGCGCAATTGAACAGACTCGGCTTAGCAGCCTCCCCTTACAAGAAGTAGCCAGGCGTTCCCCAGGTGCAGCGATTTCCGCGATGCAAATTCTTGCAGCAATGAAGATGGGTACACTTGTTCCCTATCAGCGACAAAAGGGTGAAATCTCGAAGACCTATAATCAATTTGTCAGAGCCGCCCGCGGCGGATTGATTTTTCAGCCGACCCCTGGCATATTCCAAAATGTAGCTGTTTTGGACTTTAGTTCCAAGATGGCTTCCATCATCATCAAGTACAACGTCTCGCCGGAGACAGTAGTGAATATCAAAGCAGAGGGAGATGGCTTCGAGATTCCGGAGCTGGGCGTAAAAATCCTCTGCCGTCCTGGGCTCATCCCACAAACGCTATCGCTGATGCGGGATAAACGGCTTGCGCTCAAACAACGGCTGAAATCAATTGACAAAAATGATCCACGCTATCGCGCCAGTTACCATCGCTATAAGATACTTGCAACTTCACTAAAATGGCTCACAGTTGTCTGCTATGGACGTCTGGGCTTTGCCAACTCAATTTTTGGGCGGCTTAATGCGCATGAGGTTGTCTCTTACCTTTCGAGGAAAGTAATTACTCATGCAAAATTCATTGCCGAAGAAAAAGGCTTGGCTGTGTTACATGTATATGTAGACAGTCTTTTCATTTCTCGCTCTGATTCGTCAGAAGAGGATTTTCAAGCTCTCATCAACGAAATTGAGAAGGAAACAGGTTTACCCATGGAATTAGAAAATGTGTATTCCTGGTTTGCTTTTCCCAGTTCGCGCCAGAACCCAAATCTATCTGTTGCAAATCGCTTCTATGGCATTGCAGCCAATGGTGAACATAAAATTCGCGGTATTGCTTTACGTCGCGGTGATACTTGCCGATTTGTTGCAAACATACAGAGAGGCATTGTGGACATTCTGGCAAAGGAAACCAACATGGCAAAGCTCTCTGACCTTTTGCCAGAAATATTGGCGTTTGTGCAAAATCACCTTACTACCTTGAAAAATAGAAATATACCTCTTGAAGAGCTAATTGTCAGCCAGACACTAAGCCGAGAACTGGATCGATATAGTGTTCTCTCTTCGCTTGCTATTGCAGCACACCAATTACAAATACAGGGTAAAACGCTGAAAATGGGTCAACGAATACGATTTATTTATACCGGCCCTGCACCAGGTGTGTATGCGTGGGATTTACCTATCGCCCCTGACCCACGCGCGGTTGATGTGCTTCGGTACAAAGAATTGATATTGCGGGCTGTACATGAATTATTACAACCTTTAGGCGTGACGGAGAAGATTTTACGCGATTGGTTGTTCAGCAAAGCTGGCTATATTACCCCACCAGGCTTGCTTTCATCCAATGATTCAACAAGGTTGGACATGCCTTTGTTTAATGATGTCAAATATTTATATGTAGATAATTTTTAACTTCAAGACAAATTCTATAGTCAGGGGGACAAATATGGTTTTATATCACCACTAATCATTTTTTACATGATTCTATTATCAAAATTGACCCGAGCTGACTATCATACTGAGTCCTAGAACAAAAGATGCCTCCATCGAAAAAGAACCTCAAAGTTTTCCTTTGCCATGCACACAATGACAAGGCCGCTGTTCACAAGCTCTATCACAGCATCATCAAAGATGGAATAAACGCCTGGCTGGATACTGAAAAACTCCGACCAGGGCAGGATTGGGAGTACGAAATCCGCAAAGCAATCCTTAAAAGCGATGTGGTCATCATCTGTTTGTCGCGGGCATTCAATAAGCAGCATGGTTACCGCCATGAGGAACTAAAGATCGCGCTCGAAAAGGCGCATGTTCTGGCTAATAATGATATTTTCATCATCCCCGTCCGACTGGAAGAATGTGATATGCCTCAGTCTTTACACCATCTGCACCGAGTGGATTTGTTTGAGGATGATGGGTATAAAAAGTTAATTCGCGCCCTACGGAAATATGTTTCAACGAAGTGAATCTTCGTTTGATTTCGACCCTGATAGCTTATTTGTTATTAGGTTGTGTGGCGCGTCTTCTATTCAGTTTATGCTTATACATGGCCTCGTCCGCCTGTGAGAGCAGGTCTTCCATCGTGATCGTGGAATTTGCGTCAACGCGAATGCCTCCCATACTGAAAGCCAGAGCATGATCGCCAGCAACTTGAAGGTTATGAGCGTCTACATTACTCTTTAAGCGCTCCTGCATAGTAGCCAAATCAGACTCAGTAGCGTCGATGATCAGGACGAGAAACTCATCCCCCCCCAGACGCCCAATGACATCTGAATCACGGAACGTCTCTATCAAAATGCGAGCAAAATGGGTGATCGCCGTATCGCCGGCAGCGTGACCGAAGGTGTCGTTTATATATTTTAAGCTGTCCATATCTATATATATCAGACACGAGGAATAGCCCGCCCGGCGGGCAAATTTAAACAACCCGGTAGCCAGGATCATGAAGCCGCGCCGGTTGTTCAATCCGGTCAATCCATCGTTCAACGAGTGGCTACGCAGGCGTTCGTTGGCCTTCTCCAACTCCGCGACTTTTTGGTAGAGTTTGTCAGCCAGCAGTTGCAGGTGTTCACGCTGGAGCTGTCCGGTTTGGGGCAGTCTGGCAGGGATTGTTGGTTGTTTAAGAGATTCGTTCACTGCCCGCAGGATCTCATGGGGCTCTGCAGGATTTTTGAGGATATGCTGTATTCCGCTGGCGCGTGCCAACCTGTGTATTTCTGATACATCATAGCTGGCAGTCTGGAAAATGACCGGTACCCCCATTAAAAGGGGTTCCGCACGCAGGCGACGTACCAGCGTAAAGCCATCCATATTCGGCATGAGAACGTCTGTGATGATCAAATCTGGAAGTTCTGTACGTGCCAGCCCCAACGCCTGGGCGCCGTCATTGGCTTCCAGCAGGCGATGGCCGAAATTACCCAGCAGGGTAGTATACATTCGGCGGTTGTCTGGATGACTATCAACAATGAGGATGGTCGACATGACACCTCACCTAAGGTGAATTTGTAAATAATAGCACAATTTTATTAATCCGTACCAGCCGAAAAATTGCCGCCTGAGAGTCTCCCCCTAGCCACTTTGGAGACTAAAAAACTGATTCCTGCGGAAACGCGAATTGATCCAACATTTCCCAATACTCCGGACCTTTCTGCACGGTCCACTCGAAGTATCGTACCGTGAAAGCGATCCCATTGCCGGTGCTGAAGGTCGGGTCCTTGATCTGAGTTGACGTATGTTCCGCCAAATCGACAATTTTTATATGCGGTAACCAATTCTGGGATTTATAGGGATAACTCTCATATCCCATTTCGCCTGCGATCTGGCTCAGGTCGTTATACATGTTTTCCAATGCTGGAGTTTTATCTGCCAGTATCCACAGCCTGCCCTTTTGATTGTTTACATTCATCCTCGCAATACTTCTAACATTGACTTCAAAAGGACATAAGGTCGAACAATACTCTTCCAGGCGTTTTCTCAACGAATCAAAATCATCCACATTTCGTATTGCCTGGATGGTTAAGTGCAAATCGATAATGGGCGTCCCATTGATAAGACGGGCTGTATCTTCTGAGAGCTTGAATAAGCGTGAGTAATCATCGCTTTCCGGGCGGATGATGATAAACGTTGATTTGCCGTCTGAAATTGATGTTTTCATATTTTCCGTTTCCTTCACTCTATTTCGATACAAATCAACATGCGCTTCACTTTCACTCCCACCTACACCATAATTCCATGCCAGCAATCCGTGATGTAAATCTTTTTGCCAGACCGTACGAATCCTTTCTTCCAGTTCTTTTGCATCACTCTTCGTTGATATGATTTTGAATTCATCACCTGCACGTTCGGATCGGAACAATAAAAAACCTTCAGCCTTCGCAAAATGTTTGGAAAGCACATTTGAAAACCTTCTGAGATCCTGATCGATGGCAGCGCTTCCAAATCGAGCGTTTCCTTCATGCATATTGATCATGTCGGTCAGCGCTACACATTTCACAAGATGATTATCCAGATACCACTTCGCTGCAAGTCCGTTAAGCGTGCCTGTTAAAGCCTCTCGGGTGACTACGTTTTCTACTATGTTTTTGGTGATTCTAACCTGCTCAACAGTCTGTTGCTCTAATTTAGGGGGCAGTGTTAGCGAACAGATTGTATCTATAAGTCCTTCATACGGCATATTAAACTCATTCCAACTTTGGTAGTTGATATTTTCCTCGACATGTCTCGGAATCTCAGAGTGACTCTCCAAAATGGTTTGTCTGACCACTATGGGCCTGAAGGTTTTTCGCTGCTTTTGAAGCTCATTCTCAGCATCGGTTTCTGTAAGACCTACGCCAAAATCCCAGGTTAGCTGCGAGTCAAGTTCCTGGTTAACATAAAGCTTCAGCAACAGGCGTTTCAATTCCTGAGGCGTTTTCGCAGTGGAAAATATTCTAAATTCATCACTGCCCGGAGACCTGCGAACGAAATCGCCCTTCTCAACGGTGAAAATGGACATGAGTTTATATGCTAATTTATGTAATTCTGAATCTACGACTGCTGCCCCATACACTTTATTCGCCTGCCGTAAATCATAAATGTCCACCTTTGCCATCCCTTTAATATTTTCGTGGGGCACCAGCCATTTTCCTGCACGTGCATTAAGGGCGTGAGTAACTGTGTCGTAAAGGGCCAGATATTTAGCATTCTTTTGAATGCCTGAAACGAGGCCTTTCAACAGTTGATTTTGGGCTTCGGTGATAGGCAGTGCTTGAAAAAGATTCTCTAATTCCTTAAAGGATTGAAGAAAAATCTTTAGCTCATTATCCATTTTTATTACTGGGTGTTATGGTCTGTGATTGTGCGTTCAGGATTTTCTCCTGAAGCGTTTGGCTTTTTTGAAGTTCGTATTGCATGCCCTGTTGCTGGAAACTCTCGATCGACTCATTGATAAGCGTCAAGGCAGTTTTCAAATCTGTCCCAGTTTCCAGGTATACAGATGCCAGTCCAAGCTGACCCTTCGCGAGTTCATCAACTCTTCCGAATTCCTCTGCCGATTGAATACCTTCCGTAAAAAAGCGCTTTGCATCTTCCTGTCTTTTTTCTTTTAACGCAACAAAGCCCAGGCCGTTTAGCGCGTAACTAACATGCCGGACCGGGTCTTTACGAACAGGATCCTGCCAGGTATCCAAAGCTTTTTGATACCATTCTTTGGCTCTGTCGATATTTCCGCGCTCATATTCGAGCTCGCCCAGGCCATATTGCGCAAAACCTTTGCTATATATTCCATAGTCGTCGCTGGAATATTCTTCGGTTGTTTTCAGTACATCCTGTAACATTTTTTCAGAACGCTCAAAATTGCCCAGGCGCAATTCTACTGCTCCTAAAGATCTCTTCGCTGCTGCTATAAGCAACTCTTCCTCTGTTTTTGTGGTAGCCGAAAGCGCCTCCTCAGCCCAATGTAAAGCTCTCAGGTAATCTCCCTGATAGAAATATATCCAGGATATGTTCCTGGCAAATGTGCTCAGAGACTTCCAGTCTGATAATAATTTTGCTGCACTTAACGCAGCGTGCGCCAGGATCATACGATCATACCAATATGCCCGTTGCCATAACACACTTCCAAACTGTGTACCAATCTGCACCAGAATTTCAGCAATGTTCTTGATTTGCTTTGTTAGAGAGTTAGAATTGTTTTGCTTCTTTTGTACAGATTTATAGCACCATTGGGCGGCACTCAATATGTTGTTTCGATCCAATAACAGTTCATCATATCCGCGCCACTCCTTGAAGCTGCTTTTTTGCGATAGGAGCTTTACGTAGTATTGAGCGATTTTCAATTCAGCTTGTTTGATAAATTTCCGATCACTTGCAAATTGCGTGCGGATAAACCTGCGTGTCAACGGCAAAATACTGAAATAATCTTTACCTGATTCGTGTTCGATCAGCGTTAACTGTAAAAGATCACTAATTGCATTGTCAAAACTATCGCTGTCTTCGATTCCAGCAATTTCCTTAAGGGCAACTCTCGAAACGGCCTCAGGTTGTAATGCCAAAATGAATAATATATTTTTCTCGTTACTCTGTCGCAATAAATTCCAACTGTGATTGAAACAATATTGTAGGATTGGAATATCGGTATCAAGACTCAATTTGTCCAAAACTTGCGTAGCTGAATATCCCAGGACAGCGATTTGTCCATGGACCCACAGCAGGGCTAACGGGAGTCCTCCCGTTAGATCGACCAGGTATTTGCTCTGGTCTTTTGTCAGATGAATATTCTTTTGCTGTGCATCCCATTCCAGTAAGGCGTTACTTTCCTCAAACGATAATCCCTGCAAACGGATAATCTGACCTTCTGACACCCTCTCTCTCGATGTAATGACTACTTTAAGAGTAATGGGAGATCTTCGCAGAAAATCAAGGATATCCCGCTGCTCATTCTTTGATAATGATTCGAAGTTGTCAAGGACTAGGAGAGTCGTCTGCCTTGAAAGAAGATTATAGGCCCTCTTGATCTGATCTTGAATGGATAAATTGCCGATCGTGGGATTCCCCAAATTTGTTCCAAGCGTGATCAAAATGTCTGACAGGGTTTTGGCTTCCGGCACAATCGGTTCAATGCCCTGAAGCGTCAGCATGGATTCTTTAGCTGAGATCCAAATAACGGACTCAAATAGATCATTTTCAATACACCGATAGGCGATCTCAATGGCAAGTGTGGATTTTCCCATCCCACCAATTGCCTCAATGCCCACAATAAAAGTTCGGCTGTTGGGCTGTAGGGACTGCAGGATAGACTGAATTTCCTCCTGTCTTCCCACAAAATAGGGTCTCCGTGGCAAGCTGGCAAGCAAACTTGATTTTTCGGTTTCCTTGGAGGCACCCGTGATACCCTCTATTTGTTTGGTGTATCTGGCTATTGCTTCCTTTATCATCGTGACGCTGTTGATAAGGTGCAGGGGCTGATCTGCACCATAGGTTGCCAGCATCTCCTCCAGGGTATAGAGGTTTTTTTTATGCAGAGAGATCATATTTTCAAGATGAGTAATTTCTTCCTTATCCATGTTGCACCTTGTGATTCTCAGACTGGGTTGATATCTTTTTTATAGACCTTCGACAGGACTTCCTCAAGCCGCTTTATGGTTTCGATCATGGAATTTTCGGACTCAGTCATGTTGTGTACAATAATTGGAGGCACAAGCGCACTTCCCCATTTTGCGTACTGTTCGCTGGCAAGATGATAATTACGAGAATACGTCTCGAGCAATTTGACCAGGTGCTTGACATCTGCTTCGTGGTTCTGCCACAAAATTTCATCTATTTTTGATGAGAGCAAATCCCGCTTGATTTCGTCCTGTTGTGTAGATTCAGGTGGAGATGCCTCTTTCGCTGGCTCCGGATTCTCGCTTGCCTGGGGAACTTCGTTATTCTTCCGTCGTTCCCGGCGTTCTTCCAGGATCTTGCGCCCCTCGTCGAAAACGAAATCTATGGCTTTCAGAAGGATTGGGATTTGAACGGCTTCAATCATGGTTCCTCCGTGGAGTGTTAAGTATAGCATAAGGTAGTACGGAAGTCCTGCCGCCTATCACACTGATTAGTGTTAATCATACCTATATATGACCCAATTTATCTTCACCAAAGAATATAAAAGAGCCAGTCAATTGACTGGCTCTCGTTTACGCCCGGACAACTTATTCTTTGATTATCCTCTCGTCATCAGCTTCAAGGAGGTTCTCACCTTCCGCTTCGTATCCATTCGAAGCCAATCCATCCCAATTCTCGTTGTAGTCGGCATCAGTGCTAATTTCTTTTGCCCGCTTGTTGATCAAACGGACTGTCCTGGTGAACTCTCTTTCAGTGATCTCTCGCCGTCGCTTCATCTCCCTATCATGCTTCTCTTCTACAGGGGTTGCATGCGTCATCGTGATCATGTAACCCGTCCGCTTGTAAAGCTCGGTCAGTTCTTCACGGGATTGGGCTTTTTCCACATCCTCACGGATTTCCTGAAAGATGCGACTGAGGTCTTTTTCGTGCACTTCACTATCGGTGTGTGTATCTCTTGTCATGATGTTCACTCCTTTTTGGAAAGGTGACAGCTATCCAAGGTGACAGCTATCCTTAGTAACATCATGTCGCCAAGTGCCTTGAAAATCAATGGAGAATATCCCTAGTTGGGACGTGGGGAGTGCCCTAGTTTGGCAGAGTTTTCCAATCTCAAATCTTCCCAAGTCAACCAACAGAGGGCAAAATACTGAGATTCGATTTTTTGCCTCAAAATGATGAATTTTAACAGTCAATTGTGATGAAAGTCTGCAATAAATAGCCTATACTTACTGTATAAATTATTCAATCCATCATCGCGGGGAGTTTTATGTTTACCCAACAACGCCC
>DAINRK010000056.1:0-13711 GCA_036741855.1 Anaerolineales bacterium | reverse complement strand
TCGCGACCTCCGCCGTTCCTCGCCCAAATCCGCAAGAAATAAATAGAGTAATTAACAGATATCCATTGCGGATTTGGGGAGGCGTGCGCATGGCGGAGGGGGTGGGTTATTTCGCAAATTCCTTAATCAAACGTGCCATATGTCGCGCATGTTTCAGATATAAATCGAGGCGGATGTTTTCATTCGGCGCGTGCGCGCGGGTATCCGGATAACCCAAACCGGCTGTTGCTACAGGCAAGCCGAGATCATGCACAAATGGATAGCTGGGACCTGATCCGCCGATCATTGGGACTAATTCCATTGGGAATTCAAACACCTCTTCAGATGTTCTGACAACGGTTTGTACGAAGCTGTCGTCTGGGTCTGTCCGAGCTGCAGGTTCGCCGCCAAGAAATGTGATTTGCACATCCTGAAAGCCTTCTGCATCGAGATGTGCGCGCAGTTTTTGGAAGATGTCTTCCGGTTTCTGGTCTGGGACGAGGCGGAAGTCTACTTTGGCAGAGGCTTTTGCAGGCAGAACGGTTTTCGAGCCCGGACCTTGATATCCGCTGGTCAAGCCGCAGATCGTACAAGTGGGAACGAAAACCTCTTCCATCTTGAGGTCTGTGCCACCTGTCAGACCCTTGATGAATTCCTTCACGCCGTAGCGCCTCTTGTATTCATCAGCCACATCGGGGAGCGCCTCCATCAATTCGCGATCTCGTATCGATGGCTCTGTCGCATCATCATAAAAGCCAGGGATGCGGATATGCTCGTCTGGTCCTTTGAGCGTGGATAATGCCCATACCAGACGCCAGGCCGCATTCGGGAAGATCGAACCACCGATTCCCGAATGGACATCCGTTCCCAACGATTCGACCGACAGTTCCACATAACAGATGCCGCGAAGACCGAGATACTGCATCGGGACCTCGCGATGGTCCACGCCGCCAAATTCCCAAATGCAGGCATCTGCCGCGAGTTTATCCTTGTGATCGCGAACGAAGTCATGCAGATGAACGCTGGCAGTTTCCTCCTCGCCCTCGATGATGAATTTGATATTGCAGGGCAAGTCTCCGTCTGTGTCGAGGATCGCATCGATGGCATGTAATCGTGCGACGATATGACTTTTATCGTCACTTACGCCGCGTCCATAGAGTTTGCCTTCACGCAGGCTGGGTTCAAAGGGTGGGCTTTCCCACAATTCCAGTGGTTCGGGTGGTTGCACATCATAATGATTATAGAATAAGAGCGTCTTATCGCCTTTCCCTTTTCGCTCTCCGAAGACAACCGGTGCGCCTTCAGTATCCATTACCTCGGCAGAGAAGCCTCGTGCTCGCAGCATATCTGCCACAAGGTTCGCACACTCTTTTAGTCCAATTCCCTGTGCGCTGATGCTGGGTTGGGCAACAAGCCTGGAGAGTTCCGCAATGCTCTTATCGAGATTCGTTTCGAGATAAGAATCGATTTCATTAAAGTCTGACATATCATTCTCCTATTTGATGAAATTTGATATCAAATCAATTGAATATCTTCCTGCAAATGCAAATAGAGTCATCTTAATCAGTTGACCGATCCAGACGAAGAAAAGGAAAGTCCAGAAACGCATTTTCGCGATACCCGCTGCAATGCCTGCCACATCGAAAAGCGGATTGGGGATAGCAGAGAGCACCAATATTGCCCATCCGCCATATTTATTGACCCATGGTCTGATACGTTCATAAACTTCTGTACGCTCTACAACTGCCTGCCCACTAAAGCCCGCGAGATAACCGGAGAGTTCGCCGATGGCTCCGCCGCTTCCGGCCGCGATACCCACACCGATCGGATTGAAAACAGCTCCCATGGCATAGACGATTGCTACACCTGGAGCAGGGAGCAGAATAGTTGCATTAGCGAGAAGAGCAATGATAAATATTCCGGGGTATCCAAGCGCCTGAAATTCCTCTACACGATTGCGAATGCTATATATGTAAAGCGTAATTCCAATTACTGCCAGTATGGAAAGAATGCGCAAAATCGTTGTTTGAAGATTTGAGCTTTTTTGCTTGCTTTGAGTCTCGGGTTGAATAGCTTGCTGTGTCGAAGGTGGATCGACCGTTTTTGATTGTGTTCGATATTTACCATCGACGCGGGAAGCACGCACAGAGTCTTTGGAATTTACTTTCTGTGCAGACCTCTTTCCCTTTGAAGTGACCCGCTTATTCGCTTTCTTCGATGGTGACACGGTTTATTTTCACGGCCGGTGCGTTGACATTGCTGGGATCGCGCGGCGGAATCGACATGAGCACATCCAGGCCTTCGACCACTTGACCAAAGACGCTATGCTTGTTATTCAAATGGGGAGTGGGGACGTGGGTGATAAAAAACTGTGAGCCATTGGTTCCAGGTCCAGCGTTTGCCATGGACAGAACACCTTGTTTATCGTGCTTCAGACTGGGATGGAATTCATCTTCGAATTTATAACCTGGACCACCGGAACCGCGTCCCGTTGGGTCGCCGCCCTGGACCATAAAGTTGGAAATCACGCGATGAAACATCACTCCTTCATAATATCCTTCGCGCGCCAGGAAGACAAAGTTATTCACGGTCTTCGGTGCTTTATCCGCAAACAGTTCGATGACCATGGTTCCTTTATCAGTCTCCATGTGCGCCTTGTACTTTTTCTTTGGGTCAATCTGCATTGCAGGCGGTGTTGACCATTGTTTTGCCATTTGGTTTTCTCCTGATTGGAATTTTGCACTGAGATTTAAGAGTTTTTCTCAAATGCCTCGGTACCTTGTTTTAGAAGCGCCTCGATCCTTGCAACAACCATATCGAGTGCAGCCGTATTGAAACCACCTTCGGGGATAATCACGTCAGCATATCGTTTCGAGGGTTCGACGAATTCCAAATGCATGGTCCGCACAGTGGATAAATATTGCTCGATCACAGATTCGGTGGTTCGCCCGCGTTCGTTAATGTCACGTTGGAGTCGTCGAATGAAGCGTAGGTCGGCGTCGGTATCTACAAAAATTTTTATATCGAACATCTCTCGAAGTGCAGCTTCGGTAAAAATCAAAATCCCTTCCACTAAGATCACGCGGCGCGGTTGCACTATGAATGTCTGACCGGTGCGGCTATCCGCGGAGAAATCGTAAATCGGCACCTCAACAGCTTTCCCATCGCGCAGCGCCGCGACATGCTGAATCAACAATTCATTTTCGAGCGAGTTGGGGTGATCGAAGTTGACTTCTGAGCGTTGTGCTGGAGGCAATCCGGTCAGGTCTTTGTAATAGGAGTCATGTTGGAGAAAAGCAATTTGCTCACGTCCCACCCGTTGCAGGATTTCTTGTGCAACGGTTGTCTTGCCGGAACCAGATCCGCCTGCGATGCCAATAACCAGAGGATCTGGGCTTTTCATGCTCGAATTATAACCGCATTAAAAACCCTCTCCCTGAGCGGCGTGGGAGAGGGGGATAGAGTGAGGGATGCTTACATTCCTGCCATGAATGCGAGTCCAACTGTGCCTGGTCCGGCATGTGTACCAACCGTCGGGCTTACCTCGGTAAAGATACTTTCGGTTGGATTGAGTTCTTTTTCTGCTCTGGTCAGCAATGCCCTTGCATCCTCGGCGGCATTGGCATGCAAGGTTGCCAGCCGTATGGGGGATTTCCCCTTTGTCTTTTCCATAACTAGTTCAAGGACGCGGTCCTGCGCCTTGCTTTTTGTGCGGATACGTTCAATGCCTTCCACACGGCCGTCATGGATAGCGAGGATTGGTTTCATGTTCAACATTGTGCCAAGAAAACGCTGCGCGCCGCCAATGCGTCCACCGCGATGAAGGAATTCCAATGTATCCACTGCAAAGAAAACCCCTGTGTATTCATGAGATTTCTCTGCAAGTGCGATAGCCTCCTTGAGGCTTGCCCCTCCTTCGAGCGCGCGGGCTACAGCGAGTGCCTGAAAACCGAGAGCCATGGCTACGGATTGGCTATCCACAATATGGACTTTTTCGCCTGCAGAGCCCATCAATTCTTTTGCCTGGTTTGCAGACTGGATCGTTCCCGAGAGTCTGGATGAAACCAGAATGGCGAGCACCTCAAAATCTTTGTTCACGAGATCCTGAAAAATCTCCTGAAAGGAAACTACAGCCACCTGAGAGGTGGTAGGCATTACCTTTGCAGTTTTAAGTCTGGTGAAGAATTGTTCAGATGTAATGTCCACACCATCTTTATATGTCTGGTCGCCCCAGATCAGTACCTGCGGCGCAACGCTAATATTGTGCTTTTTTACAAGGTCAGGGGGAAGATAAGTCGTGCTATCGGTGACTACCGCGATCTTTGACATGGCTCCTCCATTAAATTGTAGTGATAGGGCGCACTTTATGGCTATTTTAACACGCTTACAAGGTACGAGGATACGAATTGTTAGGTATAATACCTCAGCAATTCTATTGCTTTGAGACCCTCATCGAGGAGCCGAATTTGGCGTTTAATCCGATTAACTGGCTTTTAGGCCTGTTTTCACTTGATATTGCAATTGATCTGGGGACCGCGAATACCTTGGTGAACGTGCGCGGCAAAGGAATTGTTATTAACGAACCCTCCTGGGTCACGATTGACAAGCGATTACGCCAGCCATTAGCAATTGGATTGGAAGCCAAAGCGATGATGGGACGGACGCCTGGGAACGTTGCGGTGATCCGGCCACTTCGCGATGGCGTGATCTCTGAGTTCGATATTACGCAGGTGATGCTGGAATATTTTATCGGACGCGTTCACGAACAAAGTGTTGTCCCGTTGCCGCGTCCACGCGTGGTGGTTGGCATCCCAACGGGTGTGACCGAGGTTGAAAAACGCGCGGTGTATGATGCGGTGATGGCTTCCGGGGCGCGCGCGGCCTATTTAATCGAGGAACCAATCGCCGCGGCTTTGGGAGCGGGACTCCCCGTTGCGGATGTGCGTGGAAGCATGGTTGTGGATATCGGAGGTGGCACTACCGAAGTTGCGGTGATGTCCATGAGTGGTGTCGTTGCATCGCGCTCTTTGCGAGTTGCTGGCGACGAAATGGATCAAGATATCGTTCAATATCTGCGTAACAAATATAACCTTCTTGTAGGGGAGGGGATTGCAGAGCAAATCAAATGGAAGATTGGGTCGGCGTATTCGCTTCAACCTGAAAAAACAATGGAGGTGCGAGGCCGGAACCTGGTCACAGGACTTCCAGAGAGTATTGAGATCTCTTCGATTGAGATGCGCGAGGCGCTGGCTGGTTCGGTACAAGTGATTGTGGATACAATACGTGATGCATTGGATGAAATACCGCCTGAAATTGTTGCAGATTTAATGGATATTGGTATCTGTCTTGCAGGCGGCGGTGGTTTATTGCAGGGCCTGGCTGACCGTTTGACGGATGAACTCAGGCTGCGTGTATGGGTTGCAGAGGATCCGCTTACATGTGTTGCCCGAGGTGCTGGTATGGTCTTTGAAAACTTCGACGTCCTGAGTAGATATTTGGTCGGTTTGGAGCGCGGTAGTACACGTCACACGATGTGATGTATTGAAATGCCTTTTAACTGCTCTTGATGGTATCCTTGCGCCGAGGATGGCGGCTTGAGCAATAAGTAATTATTCGCACACTAACATGAGAAACTTATTTTCCCGCACGCTTCAAACAACGATCATCTTTTTGGTCGTGGGGGGAGTAATGGCGCTGGCACTCGGCGGCTACTTCAGCAGTGCATCCAATGTATTCACCGGATCGTTGATTAAGTTGCAAACCTGGTTTTCGTCACGATTTGTGGCTGTGCAGGATTTTATTACTGCGCCTCGCGATATGGCATCGTTACGCCAACGCAATATCGAATTAGAGGCCGATAATGCCGAATTACAAGCGCAGGTGATTCAGTTACAGCAGCAAGTTGGTGAGACCCAAATCCTCGCCGCACTCGTAGATTTTGCCCAGGCGAGACCTGAAAACAGATATCAGGCCGCTGCCGTAATCGGGCGCGACCCCAGTCCATTCCTTCATTATGTGATTATCAATCGCGGCTCCAATGATGGATTTCTGCGCGGTATGCCAGTCGTAACTGACCAGGGCCTGGTCGGTCGCATTGATGCAGTCATTGCAGATGCGGCTCGAGTCCAGCTGATCACTGACCCCGCTTCTAATGTCAACGTTCGCCTGCAGAACGCTGAAACAGAGGCTTCGCTGCTTGGATCAGTAACTGGCGATGTAGCACTTGACTTAATTCCACAGGATTTCAAAATTGAAATAGGCGATTTGGCACTGACATCAGGCCTGGGCGGTGGATATCCTCCCGACCTGATTGTGGGGCAGGTAGTAAATGTCCGTTCGCGCGATTTTGATTTGTTCCAACAGGCCACCATCCAGCCTGTTGTGGATTTCAATCATCTTTCGATAGTTCTTGTGATCGTCAATTTTAATCCAGTGGATATTGGTCCGTTATTTCCTGTTCCCTAATAGAATGAAAAATTTGGTTGCACTTCCGGTGATCCTCCTGGCTGTTATATTGCAAACCTCGATCGTTAGCCGCGTTTATTTGCTTTCGGGAATAGCCGACCTGCCTTTAGTTATGCTTGCGGCATGGGCTTTGCAGGAGGAAGTTGAAACAGCATGGCATTGGGCCGTAGCAACTGGTTTGCTCGTTGGTTTTGTCTCAGCATTACCGTTATTAGCACCTGTGCTGGGTTATTTCGCCGTGGTGGGCCTCGCCCAAATATTGCAGGGGCGTGTCTGGCAGGCACCCTTGCTGGCTATGTTCAGTGTTACTTTTTTTGGAACGGTTATTGCAAGTATATTAACTTTTGTGACGTTGGGTCTTTATGGGGTTACACTTCCCGTGGGCGATGTTCTGGGTGTGCTCATTTTGCCGAGTGTTTTACTCAATATGCTGCTTGCAATTCCTGTGTATGCAGTAATGCGAGATCTGGCAAGATGGGTATATCCTTCTCCGGAGGTTGAGTGAGTTCGCAGTCAACGAGCAAGTTTCAAGTCCCCATTTGGCGAATTCTGGTCGTGTATGGATTGATGATTACAGTTGTTGGCGTTCTGACATCTCGGTTAATCACATTGCAAGTTCTTGGCGGACAAACCTGGAATGCTGAAGCAATTAACAATTATACAAGGACGATCAGTGACCCCGCGCCGCGCGGTATTATTTACGACCGTAATGGCTTTATTCTTGCGCGCAATATTGCTTCATATAATGTAGTAATCACTCCCGCTGATTTGCCAGATGACGATGCAGATATTCAGAGGATTTATCGTGAGGTATCAGAGTTAACAGGTGTGCCCGCGGGGGGCCCCGTCACGGAAGAGACGTTGAATAATGCTAAATTATTTTCTGCATGTGTTCCTGGACCTAGTATTGCGGATATGGTAGCCCTGGGGGAATCGCTTGCTCCATACACCCCTGTAAGAATTTACTGTAATGCCAGTGAAGAGCTTGCGCGAGTAATCAGTGAAAAATCGGTGGACTGGCCGGGCGTCACCGTGGAGATTGAGCCGATTCGAGATTATCCAACCGGGTCGTTGACCGCGAATGTTGTCGGATTCCTGGGACCTATTCCTGCGTCGCTTGAAACTGCTTACCGCGACCGGGGCTTCATTCCAAATCGCGACAAAATCGGATATTCAGGAGTAGAAACTTCTCTAGATGATATTCTGCTGGGCAGAAATGGATTAAGGGTTGTTCAAAGAGATGTGGCTGGTCAGGTGCGTCGCAATCTTGAACCGCCTATTCTGTCTGTGGCTGGGAATAATGTCGTCCTGACAATTGATACGCGCCTGCAAAAAGCCGCGGAGGCAGTTCTCATCGATGAGATCAATTCCTGGAATGCATTCTTTGGAACCATTCGAATCTCAAGTGGTATTGTCATTGCCATGAATCCAAAGACGGGCGAGATCCTGGCAATGGTTTCTTACCCAACATTTGAGAATAATCGCATGGCACGTTTTATACCTGATTATTACTACAGGCAATTGGTGCAGGACCCGCGCCGCCCACTTGTAAACAACGCTATTTCCGGAATTTTCCCTCCTGGCTCCACGTTTAAACTTTCAACTGCCACCGGGGCATTCAACGAACACGTGGTTGGACCCGATAAGATTGTGAAAACACCCGGCCGGCTCGTGTTGTGTGAGCGATTTTCTCCCAACGATCCCTGCACCGAGCGCAATACGCGTCCATTTGTGGATTGGATTTATGAACGCAACGGCGTGATTAATGAGGCCGGCTTTGGTCAACTTGATTTCTTTCATTGTATTGCATATTCCAGTAATGTATGCTTTTACAAGCTGGGCGGTGGTTTTGAAGATGAAATCGAAGAAGGTTTGGGCATCTTTCGCCTGGGAGAATATGCGCGTGCCCTTGGCTATGGCGCACGTTCAGGCATTCAGCTTCCTGGTGAAGAGGATGGTTTGATCCCCTCGCCGCAATGGAAGCGGATCAACACAGGTGAAAACTGGTCCACCGGGGATACCTATATTGCCAGCGTCGGACAGGGGTTTGTCGAGGCCACTCCTCTGCAGGTGCTCATGTCTGGCGCGACGATTGCAAATCGCGGAAAGCTGATGCAGCCTACAATTGTGCGCGAGGTACGGGATAGTGAACGACGCGTCATTGCTGTATGGTTCAACCCCGAAGACTTTTCTTTATATCAGCCGTTGGATGAAGAAGACGAGTCAGGCGAACTTGTAAGGATGTGGGTAAACTTATCCAACTCCACGAAACGACGTACTTTGCCTAAGGGAAGTTATCAGATCTCACCGTTCACACCCAATACGAAATGGGATATTACGGAAACGCGAATGATCAAAGAGTTCAGCTGTGAATTTGGTTATTGTGATGAAACTGGCAATCTGAAAACTGTTGAGCCTTCAACAATTGACGCTGTTCGTACGGGAACGCGTTTGGCGGTTACTGAGGACCTGGGTACACTTCATGATATCTTTTTGGAGGATTATCCTCTTCCAATCGCGGTGGCAGGCAAGACGGGCACTGCTGAATATTGTGATGATGTGGCCCGTGCAGCTCAACAGTGCAGCTTCGGTCTCTGGCCCACACACGCCTGGACACTCGCGTATGCACCTTTTGATGACCCGGAAATTATCATTTTGGCATTTGCCTATCACGGCGGCGAGGGTGGAACGGTTGCAGCTCCCATCGTGGCGCGGGTGATGCAAGCTTACTTTGAACTCAAATCCATAGGTCAAAGCCCTGGCAGCTAAATTAACCTGCTTGGACTTCATGCTATAATTTCATCGAATTGTGAACTAGATATTATTCTCGTTTGCATCCTCTCCACTCTCGCGACGCATCCATGACTGAGACGAACTCTCTGATTCAAATCAAAGGCTTACGTGACGGATTACTCGTCTCATTGGATGACGCGTCCTGGGATGAGCAACGAACTGCTTTTCTTGCACAAGTGGACGCTCGACCCGATTTTTTCAAAGGTGCGCGTCTCGCGTTGGATGTGGCGAGTCAGGTTCTGCATGTCAATGACTTGGTGGATTTGCGTGATCAACTTTCCGAGCGAGGTATTTCCCTCTGGGCGGTAGTCAGCGAATCGCCTACAACAGAAAACACGGCCCAATTGCTTGGGCTGGCAACACGGATATCTAAACCGCGGCCCGAAGAGACGCGTCAGTTTTCAGTCAGAGACCTTGGCGATGAGACGGCGTTGTTTCTTGACCGCACGCTTCGTTCAGGGACGAGAATTGAATTTCCCGGCCATGTGGTCGTTTTTGGTGATGTTAATCCTGGAGCTGAGATCGTTGCGGAAGGAAACGTGATCATCTGGGGCCGTCTGCGCGGGATGGTCCATGCCGGGTCAAAAGGAAATAAAAATGCTCAGATCTGCGCCCTGGACCTTTCACCGACGCAATTGCGCATCGCAGACGAAATATCTGCTGCACTAGATCCACAGGAGAATCCAAGACCTGAGATCGCACGTATCAATGAAAATGGAAAACTACAGGCTGAGTTCTGGTCGCCTGGTTAATAGGATCATTAAATGCCCGCACAAGTCATTACAGTTACATCAGGAAAAGGCGGAGTAGGGAAGACTACTGCTGTTGCAAATCTTGCAGTCGCACTGGCCTCCAATGGTTCAAAGGTTGTTTGTATCGATGGAGATATCGGTCTTCGCAACCTCGATGTGATCCTTGGTTTGGAGAATCGTATTGTTTACGATATTGTGGATGTGATCGAAGGTCGCTGCCGCTTGAAACAGGCAATGATACGCGATAAGAAACTGCCTGAGTTATATCTGATCCCTGCTGCGCAGACGCGCGATAAAAATGCTGTGTCGCCCAGCGATATGAACCGGTTGATCAAAGAATTGCGCCCTGATTGTGATTTTGTGCTGATCGATTCGCCGGCAGGTATCGAGCGCGGATTCAGAAATGCCATCGCTGCTGCGGACCGTGTTTTGGTGGTCACCAACCCGGAAGTTTCGGCAGTACGTGATGCAGACCGGGTCATCGGGATTCTTGAAGCCGAGGAAAAGGGTCCGGCCGCTCTAATTATCAATCGCCTCAATCCGACGCTCGTGAAAAATCACAATATGCTTTCTGCAGACGACGTGCTGGATTTGCTGGCCGTAGAGTTGATTGGAATTGTGCCCGAGGATGAAAATGTGATCGTTGGTTCAAACCGAGGTGCACCGGTGGCCCATGATCCCAAGAGCAAGGCAGGGCAAGCCTTTCGTAATATTGCGCGACGCTTACAAGGTGAGAAAGTGCCGTTCTTGGACCTCGATAGCCAGGGAAGTTTATGGGAACGCCTCCAACGTCTGGCGGGGAGGAAGTAAAATGAGCTTCTTCGATCGATTGTTCGGACGAAAAACCAGTGCAGAGAGTGCCAAGGAACGGCTGCAGCTTGTCTTAATCCATGATCGCACAGATTTGACTCCCGCTCAGTTCGATTCGCTGAGAGATGACTTGATCGAGACCATATCACGTCATGTTGAAATCGACGCCCAATCGATGCAGATCGGCGTGGAGCATGATGGGCGGTCACAAAGACTGGTGGCAGATATCCCCATCAAAAGCGCTCAGCGTCGCCGCCGCACAAGAAAGACAAAATAAAAACTATCGCTCGCGCTGAGCGGAGCCGAACATGCTCGTTGTTCGGCGTAGACGAAGCGCGACCTGCAAGCAACCCCAATTATGTTACGTGACATCTCATGGCGATACTTTGATTTCTGGTTATTAGGAACCGTAGTGCTGGCCACAACCTTCGGAACAACCATGATCCGTTCAGCAGTCGCGGGGAATGAAGAGCTGCTGCCGCTAATTGAACGCCAGATTTATTTTGCTCTTGCAGGAATTGTCCTCATCTTTGTTGTTGCCGCGATTGATTATCGCTATTGGATGGCACTGTATCGTCCCATCTTCATCGTAATGAGCATTTTGCTATTCTCTTTGTATCTCAGCGCGCAGGCTGTGTTTGGTGCGGCACGCTGGTTTCAGGTGGGTGTGTTATTTGTTCAGCCAACGGAATTTGCAAAGATCGCCGCGATCCTGTTGCTGGCGCGTTACTTTGATAAAACACAGGACTCCCCTCGTGACGTGAGGTGGATGATTGGTGCTTTTATCTGGACAATGGGATTGGGTATATGGATTTTGCTTCAGCCTAATTTGAGCAATGTAATCGTATTGATGGTCATATTGGCATCCTTGCTTTGGTTCAATGGAATTCAGGTGAAACACGTCCTTCTCTTTGGCGGCATTGGTTTCCTTTCACTGGGAACGATTGTCCTGCTCTCTGCTTTTGGTGTGCGTCTCCCGTTTTTACAGGAGTATCAACAGCAGCGGATTGTGAACTTCATTCTTCCGGATCCAAATGCGACCTTTGGCGCGACCTATAACGTCCAACAGGCTTTGATTGCCATCGGTTCAGGAGGCTGGTTTGGTGAAGGATATAATGCCGGTACACAAACACAGTTGCGCTTTCTCAAAGTACGCCACACTGACTTTATTTTTTCTGCCATTTCTGAGGAATTTGGCCTGGTGGGTTCTTTATTTGTGATTTTTGTTATTGTGTTGGTGATCTGGAGATGCCTGCGCACCGCGCAAAAGGCGCAAGATGTAGCAGGGATGTGCATTGCCTACGGCGTCGCGACCCTGATCTTCTTTCAGGGAATGGTCAATATCGGAGTGAACCTGAACATTGTTCCCGTTTCCGGCTTGCCGCTACCATTCATCAGCTATGGTGGAAGCGGACTAACCTCGTTAATGCTGGGCATTGGATTAGTCCAAAGCGTTGCCATGCGGCACAAACAAATGGATTTCTAAATTAAGAGAGAATATTTTGACCGTCATACCAGCACGTACCCGCATTGCGCCTTCACCAACGGGGCGCTTCCATCTCGGTAATGCGCGTAATGCCTTATTCGATTATTTGCTTGCTCGCAAAACTGGCGGACAATTTATTTTGCGTTTTGAAGATACGGACCGTAAACGCTTTGTGCCAGGCTCTGAGGAAGAAATCGTCCGCGCTCTCGATTGGATGGGTATTACACCAGATGAAAGCCCATTTCATGGAGGCCAATATGGTCCGTACCGGCAAACCGAGCGACGAGAGACTTATCAGCAACACGCCCATATGCTGGTCGATACAGGCTACGCTTACCCATGTTTTTGCAGCCCAGAACGACTGGAAAAGATGCGCAATGAACAGGAAGCAAGGAAAGTGGATCGAGTTCAGTATGATGGATTGTGCAGAAAGCTTGATCCTCAAGACGCGGCAAAACGTATTGCAAACGGTGAATCCTATGTGATTCGTTTCAAGATGCCAAAAGACGGAACCACCACTGCGCACGATCATTTGCGAGGCGATATTCTCACAGAGAATAAATATCTTGACGATTATGTCCTGCTTAGGTCTAATGGATTGCCGACCTATCATCTGGGAGCGATGGTGGACGATCATGAGATGAAGATTACACACGTGCTGCGAAGCGCTGAATGGCTTCCCACATTTCCGCTTCACGTCCAGGTTGTGCGGGCATTTGGTTGGGATGAACCTGTTTGGGCGCATCTCTCGATTTTTCTAAAACCAAGCGGCAAAGGCAAAATGAGTAAACGTGATTCAGCTGCTGCAATGAAGGATGGACATTCTATTTTTGTGGATGATTTGAAAGATTTGGGTTATATCCCGGAGGGCGTGTTAAATTGGATTGGATTGATGGGGTGGGGGGTTGCCGAAGATGAATTAATGGCTCTCGATCAAATGATCGAACGATTCAGTATTGATACTCTGACCCCGTCACCAGCCGCGGTCAACTTCCAAAAATTGGATCACTTTAACGGATCTCATATCCGGCTCCTTTCAACCGAGGACCTGACAGCGCGTATCAAGCCTTATTTCACCGGAGCAGATTTAGAGGTCCAGAATGATGTGTTGCTAAAAATTACACCGTTGATCCGCGAGCGACTGGTTACCCTGGATGATTGCCTGGCTTTTGCCAGCTTCTTCTTCAAGGAGGATGTGCAGCCAAATCCTGAAGATTTGATCGCGAAGGGATTGGATGCCAAGCAGTCCGCAGAGATTGCCAAAAAAGTCTATGAGATTTTGGTAACTTTGCCTGATATTTCACATCAAACCGCTGAGCCACCGCTTCGCGCATATGTGGAATCATCAGGTTTGAGCGCGAATCAAGTTTTTGGTGTCTTGCGTGTGGTCGTGACCGGGCAAAAGGTAAGCCCGCCACTATTTGAG
>DAINRK010000055.1:9284-13828 GCA_036741855.1 Anaerolineales bacterium | reverse complement strand
ATCCACCATGTGGTACCAGGGGAATCAATTTATGAATTCTTCGAAGCGTGGAAACAATGCGCCGCAGAAACAGCTTCGATGAAAATATATGGGGAAAGGCAATGGTTCATTGCCGCGGCGGAGCGACTGGAAAAGCGGGGATATGCTTTCGCATCCCAGCGTAAATGGCTGTCAAAAGGATTCTTGATCTGGAAATTGAATGACAGGAACAATTTCCAGATATTGAACGTCGTCCTGTGAAGATGACCTGTTTTGGGCATCATACTTTCAGTTGTTAACTGAAAGGAGGAGACATGCTTAAGTCCAACCCGATCCTTTTCTTGGCTACCGTCTTGGTGATCGTTTCACTCGCCTGTGTTTTGCCCGGTATTGCCACACCGGATCCAAATTTTATTAACACTGCCATTGCACAGACCATCGAAGCAGGTGTGACGAGGGCTGCCCCATCAGACGTGCCGATCATCTTGGAATCTCCAACGATAACGCAAACATTTACGCCGGAATTGCCAACACTCTCGCCAACCGTGACATTAACACCGACGCCTCTTTTTACATCCACACCTCTTGTACCACTCATCAGTGTCTCTGTGGCGACAAACTGCCGTGTTGGTCCCGGAAGGCAATATGACCGGGTAGGCGCATTACTGGTCGGCGAAATTGCCGAGGTATATGGGCGCGATCCCACAGGAGCTTACTGGTACATCCGCAACCCGGATCCGGGCCCGGAATTCTGCTGGTTGTGGGGCAAGTATGCCACTTTGATAGGAAATACTACTATCTTGCCGGTTTACACCCCTCCACCAACACCTACACCCGCGCCCAATTTTGATGCAATTTACGTGGGCAGGGATACCTGCACAGGCGGCTGGTGGATGGAGTTTGAGTTGGAAAATACCGGAGGAATCCAGTTCAAATCCATTTCGCTCACCGTAAGGGATATCGAAACAAATATCGTCCTTTCCCTGTACGCGGATGGTTTTACGGATAAGGATGGTTGTAACAATCCAGTGAAAAGGGATAACCTGAATCCTGGCGATACCCGCATTGTAAGCTCGCCCGCCTTTTCGTATGACCCAGATGGTCACAAGATGCGTGCCACAGTCACCCTCTGCTCCAGCCTTGGGCAAACAGGAACATGTGTATCCAAAGTGATTAATTTCAAAGCATAAAATGAACAGGGCAGGCTCACAGCCTGCCCATCTTCTATGTTGCTTTTTTATCTTAATGCTCTTGGCAAATCAAGGTACCGAGACGACAAATGTAGGCATATTGTAACCTCGGATTCTAAGAAAAGGCGATTGGCCGCCTAAGTCTGCTGTGGCATATTTTGCTGTAATAGTAATTGATTCTCCTGGAAAGAGTGAGATGTAGTTGTCTGTATATGTCACGGGCAATACCTCAAGACCGTTATTACCTGCTGTCACCTCTGCTCGTGTGAAGAAAGCAATATTTGTTGCGCTTGTGTTGTTAAGTGTGATTGTGACAGTTTCCTGTCCGCTGGCAATTGTGCGAGACGCCGAAGCTGTAACACTACTGTTGGAGGCAAGGGTGTTGAGACCGGTGAGATTAGCATAGTTTGACACAGCTGTAGAGTACCAGTTCGATTTATTGCCCAGCGTATCTGGACTCGTTGAATACCAGTAGAGATTATTGCTTACTACCTGGTTCAATGAGTTTCTGAGCTGTAGTCGAATAAAGTATGTTGTCGTCAGTCCGCTAATGGTAGGTACGGTGAATACCTGCGTCGAAGAGTTCGCTGGGATATTTAGTGACGTAATCTGGTTCGTGTATTGCTGAGCAAGTGTGGGAATGTTATAAACAGTGATAGAAGCGGTCATGTTGTTTTGAGCTGCCAGTGTTGAGTTGACCACCTTCACGTTCTTGCCATAATAATCATATAGTATGTGCAGCGGCTCATTGGCCTTCTTCGTCCCGTAGGTTCCGCCGCCAGGCTTGAAGTAATAATCGTACAGGTTCCAGTGCACCGATGGCCAGGAGTTATTCTGCATCCAGAAGATCACTCCGAAGGTCGCATCTGGGCCGGTGAACTCGTGTCCATTCCAGGCTTCGAAGAAGGCTCGCTCGGATTCGTAGTTCAGAAGTTCCGCCTTTCGGGCGTAATCGGTGATATCGCTGGTCGCGCCATAGCGGTTGTTCACACCTTTGGTGAAGGCCGTAACATTGTCAAAAGGCGTGCGCGCGCCGCCGGAATGGTAGTTAAAAGCTGCGCCAATAGGCCAAAGATCAGCGGGGGCGAGGAACTTACGCAGGCTCTCCTCGGGCGGCACAGCCTCGAAACCTTCTTCAGCGTTGGTGCCGAAGGCGCTCCCAGATTGGGGTTTAACGGTATCCCACATTAAGACGGGCGGTTCCCAAACGTAGGGCCCATCCATCTTCACTCCGGCATTGGAGTTGCACCAGGTAGCAACGCTATCCAGGGTGGGATTCTGCCAATGAAGGCCGGTAGCGATATCCTTGTATTGCTGAAGGTGTGTCGCGCTGACCGGACAATCACTCCCATAAGCCCAAACGAGAGGGCTTGCGTGGGCACGCAAGTTCCGCATCTGGCTGTCCAAGGATCCGTGCGCCACCTGTTCCTGCTCAGCGCTCCAGGTGTCATTCTCCCAGGCGCTGCAACAGACGAAGCCAGGCATGAGCAGGATGCCTTCCCGGTCGGCGATATCGTAAAGTTCCTCGTTACCCAGATCGCCTTCAAAGCGAACAATGTTGAGACCCATATCCTTCACATATTTCATGTGGGTTTCATTGGTCTTGGTATCCCAGCGCATGAACATATCCCACATGTAACCGCCGCCGCGGAAGAAGATATTTTGACCATTGACTTTGTAGCCAGCAAATGAGACTCCCTTGACTGTTGTTCTATAGTCAGTGAACTGCCGGACACCGAATTTAATTGCTTTGCTATCCCAGGTTTGCCCGTTCGCGGTGAACGAAATGCTCAAATCGTACAGTTCTG
Organism: Anaerolineales bacterium; assembly: GCA_036741855.1. Classification (GTDB taxonomy): domain Bacteria; phylum Chloroflexota; class Anaerolineae; order Anaerolineales; family Villigracilaceae; genus Defluviilinea. The sequence continues at coordinate 10,851 of DAINRK010000055.1, read as the reverse complement.
GGGTACCAAACTGGTAGGGCCACCACAGCGCCGGATTCAGAACATGCAGTTGGGGATATATTGCTGGGTCAAAGGTAATTTCATTACGCTGATTAGGGGCTAATATGACGTCCTGGCTGAAGGTGATCGCTGGAAAGCCTGACTTGGTAATTGTGCCACTGACCGTTCCACCAATCGTTGTATTGGTTCCATTGAGCACATCAACATATACTGTCAAGTCAGCGGAGTTGGTAGCTGGCAACGGCAATACTGTCTTCACGAATGGATCGCGCAGCGTGGCCGCGCCAGTGGTATCGAGTAAGACTTTGCCCCAAATTCCAGCTTGCATATCTGGAGCTTCGGGATTCCAGTCCACTGTGCAGAAGGATAGATCAACACAGTTGTGTCTTGGTGGTGTAACCAACAGTGCTACGGCGTTCGCGCCTCCCTTGTTGATCAAGTTGGTCACATTATATTCATGTAGGACCATCGTGCCGACAGCATTCGAATCGAGCAAGGTCCCATTAAGCCAGATCTGAGCGCGATAACTGACACCCTTAAACCGGAGCCAGTACTGTTGCCCGGCCACACCGGCGACTGCGTTGAACTGTCCGCGGTACCACCAGTTCTGAGTGGTCAAATCCGGGACAGATTGAAGGTTGGTTCCGAAGAAGACATTTGGATATACATTGTTGGCGACGAGCCCTGCCATGATGGTGGATGGTACCGTGATCGGATACCAACTGGAGACGTTATAGCCTACTGTAGAAATGACTGTGCCTGGATCCGTCACATTGAGCGCCGACCTGAGTGACCAACCTTGCGTTAACTCCGTGGAACTCACTGTGGGAGCGGGCGTTTGAGTTGGTCCGAGAGTTGGTGTTGGAGTCTTGGTCTTTGGAGCGTTTGGACTGCTCGCACCGGCAGAGCCTCCCATGATGCTTAGCATAAATGCTAGCATCAGCACAGCCGTCAAAATGATGAACAGACGATTTTGCTTTTGCATGGGAATTTCCTTTCCGTCACCTTTTCGGTGACAGCAGATCGATACCAATAACAATTTACCATCTAGATGATTCTGGTCGCTTGAGACAGAATCACGGCTATGGAATTAATTGCGATTCCTCCCTTTTGATTTTCGCTCCTGATTTCTTCTCCTTTCTGATTGTTTTGCTAAAAACAATCCTCAAACGATTAATCGGTCTCAGTATTTTTTCTGTAAAGAACGTATGATGCAAACGTCATCAACGCGCTGTCCAACCCCCATCAATGAGCAATGTATCTCCTGTGATTAACGAGGCAGCCGGAGAAGCCAGGAATACAACTACGCTTGCCACTTCCATGGGCTCACCAATACGTCCGAGCGCAATTCTCGACAAAACATCAGCGCGGAAGGCATCGTCTTCCAGTGCCTCAGCCGTTCCAGGTGTGTTGATGAACGTCGGTGCAACCGCATTGACAGTAATGTTGTATTGACCCCACTCAATGGCCAGACATTTGGTGAGATGCGAAATGGCGGCTTTGGTCATGCAGTAGATCGACTCAGTGGGCAGCGCTACAAAGCCAGCTTGCGAACCCAGGTTAATGA
>DAINRK010000055.1:0-9274 GCA_036741855.1 Anaerolineales bacterium | reverse complement strand
ATCATCACCCTGCCTGCAGCCTGGCTGACAAAGAACGTGCCTTTTAAGTTGACAGCCACAGTAAAATCAAAATCTTCTTCGAGTACATCTTCAGCCAGATTACTTGGACCGAGGCCAGCATTATTTACCAAAATATCCAGCCGCCCAAAATGAGATACGGTCGAGTCGATCGCTGCTTGGATCTCATCGAGTCGAGTGACATCCATTTGTAAGGGCAATACGCGCCGTCCCATGGACTCAATTTGACTTGCCAGTTCACCGCCAGTATTTATATCTCGTAATCCCAGGGCAACATCTGCACCTGCATGGGCTAATGCTAGTGCACATGCATTCCCAATGCCCCGCGCCGCGCCTGTGACTAAGGCTACTTGACCCTGCAGATCAAACCGTAGGAAATGGTTATTCATGGTGAAACGTCCTTCGATACTGGAATGAGAGTTACTTCGTTGAAACCTAGTCGTACTTTCCCATGCCGTTGAATGAGCGTGAGTCGCTGACTGCCACTCACGTCTGCGCGGAACTCACGGCCTGCCACATCCACACGTAATTGCGCCGTCGCACCTTCGAAGATCACTCGGTCAATGACTCCCTCAATAACGTTTTCGTAGCCTGAACCCTCCGAATCATTTAGGATAATAATGTTCTCAGGACGGATGTAGGCCAACACTGCGTCACCTTCTTTAAACGATATATGTCCATTGGAATAAAGTGTGAGTCCATCTGCTACAACTGCAACTCGTGATGTCTCGTCTGTTCCTTCTACCTGGGTGACTTTTCCCACGAGACTATTGTTTGCGCCGATGAACTCGGCCACAAACGGAGTCTGCGGGTGGAGGTATATATCGGTCTGATTGCCAATTTGTTCAATACGACCTGCATTCATGACCACAATGCGATCGGAAATGGCAAATGCTTCAGATTGATCATGAGTCACATAGACGGCAGTCTTATGAGTCTTACGTTGAAGGTCAAGGATGGAATACTTGAGGGTATCACGCAGGTTTTTATCAAGCGCAGAAAGCGGTTCATCAAAAAGTAGCACGCGCGGGTCAGTGGCCAGAACACGGGCAAGAGACACACGCTGTTGTTGTCCGCCAGAAAGTTGAGCCGGCATCCGTTTGCCATAATCACGCAAGTTAACTAGCGTAAGCATCTCGTCAATCCGTTTTTGAATCATTTCTTTTTTCTGCCCTTTCACTGACAGGCCAAAGGCGATATTGTCTGCAACAGAGAGATGCGGGAAGAGGGCCGGCGTTTGAAAAACAAATCCGATGTTACGCGCGGGTGGTGGCAGATAAGTGACCTCCTGATCATCGAAGTAGATATGACCACTCGTTGGTTCAATCAAACCGGCGATCATACGCAGAGTAGTAGTCTTGCCGCACCCAGAAGGGCCGAGCAAAGTCACGAATTCGCCATCGGGCACATCGAGGTTGAACTCGTGTACGGCTATCGTTTGTCCATAGTGTTTGGTAATGGAGGAGAGATTGACGCGAGACATGGAATATTTTCGTTGAAGTGATTTAGATTAGATAGGTACCTTTCAAATAACGCGTCCCAAAAATTCGAAAGAATGCGAGCACGGCGAAAAATGAGATAAGTTGCATCGTCACTGCCAATGCGGCTGTCGTAGGCAGCAGGCCGGCGGTACGGACCAGGTTAAACACTCGCAGCGGAGCAGTTGTGACTCCCGGCGGATGGACGAACAGGGTAACAAGATACTCATTGAAGACAATAATGAAAGAGAGTAATAGACCTGCGCTGACGCCCGGACCAATCAGCGGGAATACTACCCTCCAATAGGTCTGCCACTTCGTTGCTCCTAAACACTGAGCTGCCTCCTCAAAGGTGATCGGCAGATCTTTGAGGGCAACGACAATGGGAGTCAGCATCAGAGGAAATGTACCAACGGTCATTGCGAATACCAATCCCCATATTGAAGTGATGATGTGATAGGTGAAATTGTAGGTCAACACCAGCGCAATACCAATCACCGCGCCGGGCACATAAAGGGGTAATGTGAGAGCTGAAAACAAAATTCTTTTGCCCCGGAATGGATAACGGACCAGAGCATAACCAGCTGGCAGGGCAATGATCAGGTCAAGCAATAGGGTAAGTACGGAGATCTTAAAGCTCCACCATAGGTTGTTTCCAAAACTGCCAAACACATATTGAAAGTTCTGGACGGCATAGGTTCCTTGTGGGCCCGTAAAAGAATAACCGAGCAGAGCCAGGAATGGTGTGACGAACAGGATCAGACAGAACCAAATATAGGCATGGCTCAGAATGTCGCCGAGCCGACGGGATGTGAGGATGTTTTTCATTCGACTAATGCTCCGCGCGAATACCTCAAGGAGAAATAAGTAACAGTGAAAGCAAGAATCAGTAATACGACGCCCATGGTTGTGGAGAGTCCATAGTCAGTCTGGACCACACCTCGTTGATAAAGGGTCCAGGCGAGTGACTTTTGTTCATCGATGGTACCAAGCAGGAGTGGTTCAGCGAATGTTCCTACGTTCCAGCCGAAGACCATAAGCGCGCCGGCAATTAGGCCGGAGCGCGTCAGTGGAAGAAGTACACGCGAAAATGTCTGCAAGGGACGCGCGCCCAGGCACGCAGCAGCTTCCTCCAGAACAGGATCCACATTACTTAGGGCGGTGCCGATGTTCATGACCATGAAGGGAAAAGTAAATATCGACATTGCAAATATAACTGAGGGCAGGCTGTAGAGTGCTTGTGTATTAGGAATCCCAAGTGCGTTGAGTAGTGGCGTTGCCATGCCACCGGGAAGAAGAATGAAACGCATCCCAAAGGCTACATATAAGGCGCCAAACATTGGGAAGACCATGAACCCGCGTACCAGGTCGCGATAGCGCACCTTGCGCACCAGAATATAAGCAAAGGGAAAACCGAAGATGAGGTTGACCAGCGTCGAAAGCCCGGCGAGTTTAATCGTTACCCATATATTGGAGAGGTAACGACCTGTCATGGCAACATAATTATCAAGGGTGAATACTGGACCGGCCGGTGAGAGAAATGAGTCAGCTAATGTGAAACTCATGCGGACGATGAAGATCAGTGGATAATAAAGGAAGAGGATCGTCAACAGTATCGACGGAAGAATGAGGGCCAGCATTGTGAGCCGCGCGTTCTGCTCGCGACGACGCACTTCAGGGGTGATCAGCGATTGCGAAATAGAGACTTGTTCTTGTGACATGAATGAATTCTTGCCTTCTCCTGACAATGAACGCAAACCGTCAGGAGAAGGCAATGCTAATCTTTATTGCCCAATCTTCTGAGCGTAGTAATCTTGCCATTCCTTTTGACTGGCATTGTATGCATTCCAGTCTACGGTTTTGAATTGTGTCTGGATCTGGTCCAGCGTTGGGAAGTAGGTAAAGTAATCTTTTGCGAACCAGTCAGGAACATGCGTCACATAGTCTGGACCGAGGAACCCCTCACTTAGTTCACTCCAAGGGCCATGCTCAATCGGCCAACTGTTTGGGAATTGCACATCAGGACTGAGCCGCCAGTTAATAAAGATTTGAGCAAGCACCGGATGCGGTGCACCTTTTGGAATCCACAGATAGCCATTGGCTGGATAGATAGACTTTGGGAGCAGCAGGGCAGTATCTGTGTATCCGTTGAAGAATTCCAGACGGGCCAGGCTGTTCCAAAATCCTACAGCGTCTGCTGCGCCCGAACGGAGCAGCTGCTGCATTTCTGAGGAATCGGTGGTGTATTTGAGCACATTCGGACCAATGTTTTCAACCGCCCAATCCACCACTTCCTTCATCTGAGCCGCGTCTTTGTAATCTTTACCCAGTTCGTCAGCCAGACCAAGGAAGAAGCCTCCAGCAGTGATATCGCCTGGGAGAGGTAGGGTCACTTTGCCCTTAAGACGTGGGTCAGCTAAATCTTTGAGTGAAGCGAGGAAAGGCGCGTTTTTCTTATTGTATACGATCGCCGGGAAGGCTGTAGATTGGAATGCAATGGTTGTTGGAGAATGCTTAAACAGGTCAAGGACGAGTTTTTCATTTGGAACCAAATCGGAAGGCAGGAAACTATCTACCGCATCGTTTGCCATCGCCTCGGCCCAATAGTTTTCTTCAATCGCCAGCACATCATAGGGTGCAGGGTTCCCAGCCTTCTGCGCAGCGTACAGGTTCGTCAGATACACGCTCGGCGCTTGCGAGCCTTCGTAGGTAAACTCAATGTCTGCCCCATAGGTGTCTTTGACATATTGCGTAAATTGTTTCACCAGTTCATCATTGGCGGTATACGTCCAGTTACCGACGATTAAGCTGCCTTCCTTTTCAATCTCTGCCTTGATCTCGGCATCTGTCATGTCTTTGTTCAAGATACCCACGTGCTTCGTGGCACCACCTTCACCACCAGTACTAGGCGTGGCCGGAACCGCGCCGCAAGCGCTCATCACCAGCGCCAGCACGATGATCAAAATCAACCAGCCAGTTTTATGTACAGTATGCATCGTTTCTTCTCCTTCTTGTGAATCGATTGAATTTTTCTATTCGCTGATTTTCAAGTGATTTTCTCGATGGTTCACCTCCTTCTTCTAGGACAACTTGTGAACAACATAAAAATTGGATGTGTTATGAAGCACAGTAATAATGGCTCCCATTACGGTTGCCCGCATTCCCAGGCTCGAGACCACCAACTTCGGAGGCGTTGGCACCAGTCCTTCAATATGTTGCAGGATGGGATCCACCAGCATGCTGGCAAAATTCGTTACACTCCCACCCAGGACGATCAGATCCGGGTCGAAAGACACAGATAGATTCGCGACTGCAATTGCAAGGTAGTCAACAATTTCATCAACAATGGAAGTTGCCCATTTTTGTCCGCCTTGAGCGGCCTCAAAAATATCTTCGACGAGGAGCTGATTGCGATCCCCTTCATCACGTCTGGGCTTCAAGACTGAACGCGCCCGTTCGATCATCCCTGTTCCTGAAGCGACGCTTTCCAAAGCGCCAAAATCACGATGACTCTTTCCTAGAAACTCGCGGCCAGGGATTGTATGACCGATCTCACCCGATGCCTCCCTCGAACCTCGATAAAGACTCCCGTTAATAATGACACCAGCGCCGATTCCCGCGCCGATGACAATTAAAACCATATGTTGAGTATGTTGCCCTGCGCCAAACCAGTGCTCCCCTAGAGCCGCCAAATTTACATCGTTATCTACAGTGATCGGTAGTTTGTAGCGCTTGCTTAACCTCTCCTTGAGCGGAAAGTCTTTCCAGTTCAAAGCGTATGCCCACTTGACAATACCTTCCTTATGATGCGTAATGCCCGGAGCGCCCACGCCAATTCCGCGCACACGTCTTCCTTTTAGTCCTGGGCTAGCCAGCAATGCATCTATCAGTTTCGTCAATAGATCATAACATTTTTCGCCTGACACACCATGGTGCTCTATCTCCACCTCATCAATAATGTTCCCGCCAATTTCTGAGATGGCGCCATACATTTTTTTCGCCCCACCCATGTCAACGCCCAGAACAACGTATCCATCTGCATTGAACTCCAGCAGGGGTCGACGTCTCCCGCCGCTCCATTCCGTTTCCCCATGCAAACGAACAAATCCGTCTTCGATCAGCCAATCGACAATACGCATGACAGTGGGGAGGCTGACGCCGAGGCGGCGGGCAATGGTCGAGCGCGCAATCGGGCTTTCCCGACGGATTAGTTCCAGGATGGCAGAACGGTTGATCCCGCGCATCTCGGCAGAAGTAATGGTCGGCTGGTGTGCCATATGTAGAGGTAATTATTTACGGCAAGTAACAATTACTTACATCAAGTTAATTACTATTGTATTGATTCCTAAGGGAAAAGTCAATAAGGAATTTAGCAAACGGGAACATGTGTATCGGAGGTGATTAATTTCAAAGCATAAACTAAACAGGACAGGCTCTGAGCCTCCCCTGTTTAGTTTTTTTAAAAATATGGGGTCAGCAATGCTGATGAAATTTCCTATGGGATTTTATTTTATTTCTGAGGAGCAAGTAAAAAATCATACTGTCCAGTATTAAGTTTCCAAATTGCATCCCATCTTTCGAAGCTCCAAATGCTACCCCTTGTGATCAAGGCCAATTTTTCATAGTATTCTGCAATCCCACCGTCTTTTATTACATTTACACCTGATTCAAGAGTTTCTACATATCCATCTGGAACGGAACGCCTGAAATGACCGATCAGGAGATCCGTCTCGGATCTGACTGGCAGATGGGAAAGTAGCGGGTCAGCAATCGCAAAAATATCAATCACATGAACAGCAGGTCCTGCATTGAACCCCAAAAATCCAATGCCTTTGCCTACAAAAACTTTTACACCCTGCTCACGCAGATCTCCTCCATCGTAATACCACTGATGGTCTGGGAAACTGGTCGTGCGCTCGCGACTCAGCAACCCGGTCGCTGGGTAGTAGCCGGCTTGTTCATCGCCTACTCCAGTCAGGTTTTCAAATTCAGCATCCTGAGTTGTTAAGACGATAAAACTCGGTCGATCCGTCAAAAATCCAAGGAAGACTAGGACAATAAAAAGAAGCGTTTTTTGAATAAAAGAAAACCTGCTTAACAACCCCACGAGAATAATTACACTACTTAGCAGGGGAACCGAGAGGAAACGGCCTGTCATAAAATCCCCTCCAATCCATAATACATATGCCAGATATACGCCGACGCCAAGAGAGATCATTTTCTCCTGCCTGGTTCCCATAAGCATTGACAATAGGAAGGATGCTCCAATAGTAAATAAGGTGATTGGATCCCATACAATCGAATTGAACAAAAATAGCATGCCGTGTTTTAGCAGCAAATATTGTGAAATTCCCGTATTCAATTTTGCGTAATACGTATTGGGAAATGGGAAGCCGTAGTAAATCACTGAAAACAATTCCCAAAGGATAAAAGGCGTAAAACCGGCAAGGAGGAGTCGAGTGCGTCTTACAGGTTGTGCGGTAAGGACAACTTCCAAAAGAGCCGGCAGGCACAACAACAATAAATCCGGGCGGGTCAGTGTAAGCAGGCTAGTCAGCAGTGCAAGCACCAGAATCCGTTTTTGCGAAAGCTGGTCTCTCCATTTCAGGTATCCAAGGGTGAACAACAAAACCATCAGATGCGAGGCGGGATTTTCTAGGCCGGATGTTGAATAATCTATAAAGGCATTTGAAAGCATCAAAATTGTCCATCCGATAAGAACACTGTAAGCATCCTCGGATCCATACACCAGGAAGATGAACATTGTAGATATCGATGTGAATAAAGACAACCCGATCAGCGAGAGGTAAGCATCACTACTTACTCCATACACAATCGTGAGTAGAAACATCCAAAGAGGATGTGTAAACGTCTGGACGCGTTCATTTACATTCCAGGTAGGTCCATATCCATTTATGAAATTATCAACTGTGCGCATCGTGATGTACGAGTCATCTCCCACCCATGCAGTTCGTATCAGAACAATACCGAAAGCAATAAGTAAAAAAATGGCGAATGGCTTTCTGATTTTAATAACCATATCATTCCCGAATTGAAGCGTACATTTTACTATATTGTCCTATTGCACTTTTTTGAACAACCGGGCCCTCGGCATTTATTAAATGAAAAAGGCAGGTTTGCGGCCTGCCCTTTGTGCTTAATCAACAACCAGAATTAGATCATTGACTTCATATCCTTCCACCGTATCATTGCGGATGATATTAGGTCCGCTTTCGATTCGCAGCCCAGGGAGTTGTAATATTTTATGGATGAAGACATCCGTCTCTGTCAGGGCGAGATGTTCACCTGCACAACGGTGAGGCCCTGATCCAAACCCGATCAGCGAGCGATAGATTCCCTTTTCCAGCTTACGATGTGCATGGAGCTGAGTGGGCGACTCGCGCACAGCATTTGAATCCACATTGACGTCATATACATGAAATGTGATTTTTTCACCTTCCGGAATGGTGATTTCCTTCCCATCACTATTCACAGTAACAGGTTCGTGAGTCCGGCGATACAGTTTTCCGATCACAGGTTCGAGACGCAGGATTTCATTTAGAGCTTCATAGCGCGCGTTTGTATTGTCCGACGTCATAATTTTGCGGAACTTTTCATCTCGCAGGCAATGAAGCAGGACAATGCAAATGAATTCCTGTGTGGTAGCCATGCCTGCCGCAGCGTAGACAACACATTCCACCCAGATATCCAGCGGACGTTTCCCTTTTGAAAGCATATAAGAAACCACATCGTTTTGAGGGGACTTGCGCCTGCGTGAAATCGCCGGCATCACATCGCCGACTAAGAATGCGAAGCGGAGGTAATGTCCTTTCAGGATCTGCAGTTGTTTTACAATGGGGTTACTTGAAAATGCAGAGGTATGCAGCATATTGTCCAGACGGCGGATCATTCCTTTAGTAGGCTTCAAACCGATAACAGCTGATGCCACCACCGTTGCCATATGTCTGCTTAACATCCTGAGATTGGCGCGCTTCTTGGATTTCAGATCAGCCATGATTTCATCGGCTGTTCTCTCAATAAGTGGCATATGTGACTGCTGGACTGTTGTAGGGCTAAAGAATTTTGCAATGGCTGCGCGGGACTGCCGGTGAGGCTCACCATGTTGATAAAGGACTGCGTCGAAACCAGCCTTGCGAAGATCTTCCGCGTTAAACCCTTCCTGGATCATTTCCTCTTTTAGCAGGTCGCGAGCCTCTGAGTAGCCGCGTACATGCCAGGTCCCCGTAGAGTCTCGTTCGATGCGCGGATCGCTTTTGTAAGGAGCAGGGACTGTTCGTGAATGATTTTCCAAAGACATTTAGATTTCTCTCCCGATCAAAATTTTGCCAATTATAGCCGCAATCAAATGAGAAACATGTTTTTTGATGGTATTTCTCTTTACAATTTTCTTATCACAAGTTGTCCGGCAAAGGGTAACCTGGATAGGTGTATCGAGGCTGATCAAGTAGGCGCATAAATGAACAACGCCATTGGTTTTTAAAGATAATTTCTATCAAAAGAATGACTGATTCAGCGAATACCTTGACGCATTAACTTTTTCGCCGTAAGATTCAGTATATAGAACATTAATTCACTCACTGAAGCTTTGCCGCGAAGATTCACTTTTTACCCTGGGGAAATTCCTTCCACTTTCAATCTTCGCGTCCTTAAGATTCTTTGGTGGATAGAAAAGGATTTCACATGGAACTTGGTTTAATTCGAAAAATAGATATTGATAATGAAATGCAGCAGGCGTATCTCGATTACGCCATGAGCGT
>DAINRK010000054.1:0-14020 GCA_036741855.1 Anaerolineales bacterium | reverse complement strand
GTTGATCGCCCTTGTCGGTGGGCTCGGACTCGCCATCACGATGAGTTTAAACGTTATCGAACGTACGCGGGAGATCGGTATTCTGCGTTCGCTCGGCGCCCAAAATGGAGTCGTCCGTCGCGTGGTCATAGTAGAAGGGTTGGTCATTGGTCTGATCAGTTGGGCGATATCGATTCCGTGCTCCATTCCGCTGGCGATATGGCTCGGTAATTCGTTGGGGATTTCCTTGCTTGCCAGACCACTGGACTACATTTTTTCTGTTCCCGCGGTTTTGATGTGGCTTGGTTTGATGACAGTGATTTCGGTGATCGCGAGCATTGTCCCTGCGCAAAGCGCCGCGCGGCTGACCATCCGCGATGCGTTGGTGTATGAATAAGTTGGAAAGAGTACTGTAATAGGAGGTAATTTATGGACGAGCTTGAGCAACTTCTTAGTGACCTGGTTTCCATCAACTCGATCAACCCGGACCTTGTGCCCGGCTCGCCCGGAGAAGGCGAAATCGCAGAATATATTGCTCAATGGCTAAGGCGCGCTGATCTGGAAGTGGAGCTGGTCGAGTCGGTGTCAGGTCGCCCAAACGTGATTGGGATTGCGCGCGGCACTGGTGGCGGAAAGACATTGCTTCTCAACGGCCACATGGATACGGTTGGGATAGCGGGCATGACCGATGCTCACCGACCGGTGATCAAGGATGGTCGGATGTATGGGCGCGGTGCATATGATATGAAGAGCGGTCTCGCTGCCTGTATGATTGCCATTGCTGAAGCAAAGAAGCATCACCTGAGCGGCGATGTGATTTTTGCGGCTGTGATTGATGAGGAATATGCCAGCGTTGGCACGATGGATCTTGCGAAGCGCTTCCACGCAGATGGCGCTGTCATTTCAGAACCTACAGAGCTGCAGTTGATCATTGCACATAGAGGCTTTGTCTGGCTGGAAGTCGAGACCATCGGCAAAGCGGCTCACGGATCGCGCCCTGATCTGGGGGTAGACTCGATCGCCAAGATGGGGAAAGTATTGGTGGAAATCGAGAAGCTGGATCAAACACTTCGTTCAAATCCCACACATCCATTATTAGGAAGTGGCTCTCTGCATGCCTCGCTCATCACAGGCGGACAGGAACTTTCCAGTTATCCAGAAAGATGTATCCTATCTGTTGAACGGCGTACACTTCAGGGGGAAACGCCTGAATTTGTAGAAGCCGAATTTACAAAGATCGTTCAAGACCTTCAGCAATCAGACTCAGCCTTTAACGCGGTCATACGGCGAGGAATTGGCCGTTCGCCACTGGAAACTTCCGAAAATACCGAGATTGTCAAAGTGATTCAGGATGCAGCTATCAAAGTGTTGAATCACCCAGCACAAATTACTGGTGTGCAATATTGGACCGACGCTGCCGTATTATCTGCTGCGGGAATTCCCTCGGTGCTGTTTGGACATTCGGGTGCGGGTGCACATGCCACCGAAGAATGGGTGGATCTTGGGAGTGTGAAGGCATGTGCCGAAGTCTATCTCGCGACCGCGATGAAGTTTTGTGGGTGATGCAACATGGCATGTCACTTTGAGGGAGTGGCGCCCCGGCGCCACTGCGACCGAAGAGTCCTTTTTCTTTAGAAAGAGAGACTCTTCGCCGCTCCGCGTCTCAGAGTGACATAGATCTAAAAAATAGTCTCGAAAATCCAGTAAGATTTTCGAGACTACTTTTTGATAGGTCTTCATACTCAACACTTCTACCCTTTGATCTTTACTCCGGCCGCGCGCAATTCCTCCAGCAAGTCGTCATCGACCCCATGGATGCGCATTTCAAGGATTCGTGATAATGGAAGGTTTTCGCCGTATTTCTCGCGCATCTCACGAATGAAGCGCGGGGTGACATGGTGAATACTCAATTCCATCAATTCATCGGTAGGAATGTTTTTGAATCCCATTTCCTGCAACTCACGCACAAACTTTGGAGTCACGTTATGGATGCGAAGTTCCACGAGATCATCAATGTCAAGGTCTTTAAATCCTAGATCACGAAATGACTTAATGAAGTTTGCCGAGATATCGTGATTGCGTAATTCAATTGCTTCCTCGACATCGAAATCTTTGAGTCCCATCTCGCGCAGTTCGGCGATGAATTGCGGAGAGACATCATGATTGCTGAGTTCTACCAGCTCATCCACGTCCAGATCCTTGAAGCCCAATGTGCGGATCTCGGCAATAAATTCAGGAGAGACGCCATGATTGCCAAGTTCAACCAGGTCATCGATATCCAGATCCTTCAATCCCTGCTGCCCCAACGCCACGATAAATTTCGACGAAACACCATGCTGGCTAAGCTCGATCAATTCATCCACATCGAGATCTTTAAGTCCTGCCTGGCGTAACTCTGCAATGTATCGTGCAGAGACATCATTTTGACTGAGTTCGATTAATTCATCTACGTCAAGGTCTTTAAGGCCTGCCTGCCGTAGTTCAGCGATGTATTTTGCCGAAACATCGTTATTGCTTAACTCAACGAGCTGATCTGCATCGAAATCCTTGAGGCCAAGTTCGTGCAAGCTAGCGAGGTATTTCGCAGAAACTCCATTCATTCTGAGTTCAACAAGTTCGTCTACATCAAGATCTGTCATACCCATGTCGCGCAGTTCGCGCACGTAACGCGGGGTAATGTCGTGGATGCGCAGGTTAATCCATTCGCCGAGTCCATCAGGTTCCACGCCAAGCGCAAGCATTTCACGGATGTATTCTGCAGTCAACTTGTGGGCTTGCATTTCCTGCACATCGCTCAGAGTCACATGGTCGATGCCGGCTTCTTTTAATGCATTTACCAATTCTTTGAATCGTGCACTATTTGGCGGGGGAGATGTGGAAAGAGATGACAGATGCGATAAGTGCGATAGAGGTGAAACAAGTTCGGGGGAGTCGGATGCGAGTTCGTCCGCTGCATCTTCCATCGCCTTGAAGAGTTGTTCTGCTTCCTCAGCTGTAATCTTTCCTTCAGCGATCATGTCCAGTACCATCAGGCGTTCTTTTTGTCCATTCATGATTTATCTCCTTTGATTTGTGAGAGGTATTTTGTTGCTTCCTGCACGTTGATCTCACCACGGCTGAGGCGGGCAAGGATTTCCTGACGGCGGGTCGACATGTCATCCTCTTGGGGGGCTTCCATGCCCATTTCGGTGATGACTTCGTCTAATTGGCGGCGGATCGCCCAGTAGGATTCACCTGTTTCCCGCTCCATTTCCTTGACGTTGCCGCGGTTCCGAACGAAGACTTCCAGGAATTTAAGGCTTTCAGGAGAAAGGCGGAAAAAGGGCGATAGCTCGAACTTGCCGACCACACCTGTGCCACACACCGTGCAGTTGAGTTGTGTGACGATCAGTGGGGAGGAGCAGCTGGGGCAGGATTGGGGAATTAATGGCATTTGAGTACTCCAATGGTCGCTATATTAGCAAACATTGCGGGATTTGTCAAGATATTTGGCATACTTCACAAATATTTTGATTAATGCCAAAATTTTTTCTATTAAGCTGTGAAGTAGCTGGTTATATAAATCGAAAAGGATAATATATTTTTCAGTGTAAACTTGGGGAATGACAACAGATATCAAAACTAAGGGGTTGGAGAATGAAAAATCAAGAATCCCTATCCATGGCTGGATTGGGCTGGGCTTGATCATTATTTTCTGGGTCCTCAACTGGACCTTGACCGGTCCGCGCACCCATTGGGGTTTCTTCCCACTCTGGCTAGGATTCTGTCTTACCATTGATGGGCTGGTCTTTTGGCGGACAGGTACATCACTGCTCATGCGGAGTCCGCGTCGCTATGTTGGATTGTTTCTTTTCTCCGCGCCAGTTTGGTGGATCTTCGAACTGTTCAACCTGCGCACACAGAATTGGGCTTACGTTGGTGCCGAGATATTTACACCACTCCAATACTCATTTTGGACAACCCTGAGCTTCACATCGGTCATCCCTGCCGTGTTTGGAAGTGCGGAATTCTTCGCCAGTTTTGATTTTGTTAAACGGCTCAAACGCGGACTTGTGATTGGCACCGATAAAAAAACAACTCTTCTCTTTTTCCTTCTTGGCTGGATCATGCTTGCCTTGCTGTTGATCTGGCCAAGGATCTTCTTTGGCTTTATCTGGCTGTCCGTTTACTTCATCTTGGAACCAATCAATATTTGGCTGGGGAATCGGTCCATCGCTCATTGGACTCAACAAGGGGATTGGCGTCCCGTCATTTCGCTCTGGCTCGGCGTTCTGCTGACGGCATTCTTCTGGGAGATGTGGAATTACTATTCATACCCAAAGTGGATCTATGACGTGCCATGGGGAGATTGGCTGCATATCTTCGAAATGCCTTTGCTGGGGTACGGTGGTTATCTCCCCTTTGCGCTCGAACTCTACGCGTTATATCACTTGATCATGGGGTTGTTTGGCGATAAAACGACAGATTATGTGAAAGTTATGTCTGAATCATAGTGTAATAAACAAGATGTCCACATAAAATGTGGACATCTTGTTTCTCGCATCTATTCTATTTAGGCACCTGACACTTTGAAGTAAACGGTGGTCGAGTAGCCCGAATGCTTGTAGAGGGCATATCGAGACCACCATCTAACAGAAGTACCTTTGCTTACATGTTGGTTTCGACACCTGCACTGCACCAAACGCAGTGCGGTGCAAGTGTACGGCGGACGAACACCGCCTACTCAACCAACGGGTTTACTTCGAATTCTGTTTGAGCGCCGCTTCGATGATTTGCTGCACGCGCGGGGCAATGCTCGATGGGTCAGGATGCAATCCTTCTACCAGAAGAGCGCTATCGTAAATCTGTTCGATGATCACGTTTTGCAAATCTGAACCAGATTCCAGGTTGAGCAGATTTTTCAAGATGCTGTGTGACGGATTCAACTCCAATATTTTCTTGGGGATTTCATATTCCTTACCAAGATATCGATAGACGCGTTGAAGTTCAGGGTTGAGCGTTCCATCCGGATCAGCGAGACGTGCAACGGATTGTGAAAGCCGATTGCTGGCGCGCACGTCTGTGACGCGGTCCCCAAGAACCTCTTTGAAGCGTCCCACAAGTATACCGAAATCCGTGTCCGAGATTTTTTCAGCCTCAGTCTCGTCCTTTGGCTTCTCACTGGTATCTATTTCTGCCTGCGCGACGTTCTTCAATTCATAGTCCTTATACTTGCGCAGGCCCATCAACATGAATGAGTCCATTGGTTCGGTCAATAAGAGGACTTCCGTTCCTTGCGAATGGAAGTAATCCAAGTGCGGACTGCGCAACACAGATTTCGGGTCATCGCCCACGATATAGTAGATAACATTTTGCCCTTCTTTCATCCGGCCTACATAATCCTCAAGGGAGGACCACGATTCAGGGTTTAGATTGGTCTTGAAGCGCAGCAGGGAATGGAGCTTTTCCCCTTCCGCCATATCAGTTGCCAGGCCCTGTTTGATATAGCCCCCGAACTCCTGCCAGAATGTCTGATATTTCTCCACGTTGTTTTTTGCAAGATTTTCCAAGTCCTTGATGACTTGATTCGTCAACACTTTTTTCAGTTTGGGCATCAGTCCGCTGGATTGAACTGTCTCCCGAGAGACATTCAGGGGCAGATCTTCCGAATCCACCACGCCTTGCACGAAGCGCAGATATTCGGGCAACAAATCCTTGTTGTATTCATCGATCAGGATGTTGCGTGAATACAACTTAAGCCCATCATCTTTTCGCAGCGCAAACATCCCACGCTCTGCTTTCCCCGGCACATACAATAGAGCATACAACTGCACGGGCGCATCTGTGATCATATGGATGTGCAGCATCGGCTCTTCGAGATCTAACGTTGTTTGCTTATAAAACTCTTTGTATTGTTCCTCAGTCACTTCCTGTTTGGAAGTACGCCACAGGGATGTTTGTTTGTTGACAGGTGCCTTGCCATCGCCGATATAAATGGGGAAGCCGATGTAATCAGAATGTTTGTGGATAATGTTTCGTAGACGATACTCTTCGGCGAATTCAGCGGCATCTTCCTTCAGCTTGATCTCGACCTTCGTTCCGCGCTCGCTCATGTCTGCTGGGCCGACCTCATAGTTATCTTCACCTGTGGCGTACCAGCTCACGGCTTCCGCTTCGGGTCGAAACGAGCGGGAGGTCACCCGCACCCACTCTGCGACCATAAAAACGGAATAAAATCCAACGCCAAATTGACCGATGACCTTGGCAAAATCCACCTGTTTATCCTTTGTAGCCTCCAGAAACTTGCGTGCTCCGGATTGGGCAATCGTACCAAGGTTCTCAATGATTTCCTCTTTGGTCATACCGATGCCTGTATCCTGGATCGTCAACGTGCGCGCATCTTTATCTGCTTGAATGCGGATGTCCAACTCTGCTTTCGGGTCGACCACATCCTGATTGGTGACCATTTCAAACCTCATCCGGTTGAGCGCGTCCGACGCGTTGGAGAGCAGCTCGCGCAGGAATACTTCACGGTCCTTATACAGGGAATGAATGAGGATATTCAGAAGTTGTTTGGTCTCGGCTTTAAATGAAAATTGTTGAGTGTTTTCGGGTGCACTGGTTGGAGTTGTGTCGGTCATAGCAGACTCCTGATGTGAATGTAGATTTCCCCGATTCTCCCAGAGAATCAAGCGCCCTGGCCCGGGGAGTTTGATTTGGTGGTTCTAAGTTTATTTTATATCGTACACGTCAATGCACGACAAGAGTTTTGTTAGAGAAATATCTACAAATCTAATGTGCTTTCTCGAACAACAACGAGACGATTCGGGGCATCTTGTTTTTGTCTTCCTCGTGCCAGTATTCATTCAATCTTCCAAGAGCAAATCCCTTGGCTGTCGCAGCGTTAAGAAAGTCCGAAATGTGATGGGTGAACGCATCGACTTCTATCGCTTTCCCATTTATGTGATATCTTGCTTTCTTTCCATCGTATTGCCTGAATGGATGAAGCTCATTGATAAAAAATCTTCCCTGGCTTTCTAAGACCCGCGAAGCTTCTGAGAATACGAAAGAAATATTTTCTATATGTTCCAGAACGAGGTTGCAAACTACAAGATCAAATGAATCATCATCAAACATCCACTTCTTAGTGATATCCATCGTGGAGAATTTGACATTATCCGCGCGCACTTTCTCCATCGCTTTTTCGATCATGCCTTGTGAAAAGTCCACTGCATGAACTTCGTCCGCTATTTGTGCGAGAAACGACGTGTTCTTGCCTGTCCCGCAACCGATCTCCAAGATCGAATTGAAATGAAGATTGGCAAAGAGATCTTGAGTCACTTTTTGGTCGAGATCACGTGTCAGGTTTTCATCGGTGTCATATGACTCCGCCCATTCGTTATATGCTTTTTGAATGCTCATATTTTCCTTTGTAAAAACTGAAAATTTTCTAATTCAATATCCTTCTTGGGAGGGTTGTTTTGGCTGGCTGGAAATGCTATGTTTTCCGGCAAACTTATGCAATCTAAATTCCTGAAAATTATATCCATAACTATGCTGGCGGTCGTAATTGTTTTGGCGGTGTCCATTGTTCCGAAGCTTCAACTTCCAAAGCCAACCGGGAAATATGTCGTCGGCCAAACCGTTTTCAGATGGCTGGATTCCTCACGACCCGAAGTCCTGACGGATGATCCAAATGACTCCCGCGAAGTTATTGCCACAATTTGGTACCCTGCTGAACCGGGTACAGGAGCAATCTCTCCCTATTTCCCCGGACTTTCAACCGTATCAAGAGCACTAATCGAGAGTGGAGAAGTCGCGCAATGGGAGGTTCTCGGTCTTCGATTTATTCGCTCACGAAATCTTCCGAATGCAGCATTGGCAAATGATGCGCTATCGTATCCGGTAATTATCTTATCCCCTGGGAATGGGACAAATATCGAGTTCTACACAATTCTAGCCAGCGAAATTGCCAGTCATGGCTATGTCGTTGTCGGCTTGAACCACCCTTATGATGTGGCTGCGGTTGAATTGTCGAATGGTGAGGTTGCGCCATACGACAAAAGTCAATGGTCGCTGGAGCCGAGTGCTCATCAGGCGTATATATCGGAACGGATCAAAGTTCGCACAGCCGATATCCTGTTCGCGCTTGATCAATTGGAAGCTCTGAACTCCCGCACAGACAACCCATTTGCTGGAAGGCTGGATCTGGATTCGGTTGCAGTGGGCGGCCACTCGCTGGGAGGAATCACTGCATCTGAAGCCTGCAAAACGGACGCGCGATTCCGCGCCTGTTTGAATTTCGATGGTCTGCAAAAAGGCGGTCCATTTTCTATGGAGCCAACTGCGGTCCCTCCGGTTCAACCATTTATGTTCCTTACCAAGGAGGCGCAGCTTCATCCCAGATTGATTGAGTCATTTGAGTCCACCCATGAGAGTTATTGGGTTGTCATCCATGAAACCTCTCATCAGAGTTTTACAGATGGACCGATGCTGCAGCCATCGATCATTCCAAGCAACGCCGATGAGATCATGAGGTTAATACAGGAATACACAGTTGCTTTTCTGGATCACACTCTGATGGGTGAGGAAGTGGATCTTTTATCTGAAACTGTTCACCGGCAAAATGTATCCGTGGAAGTTTACCCGTCAAATTAACGTACTGGTTTGTGTAAATTGGGTTTTGTGACTTTCCCCAATGTTTCGAAATCTAACTCTTCTCGGTGAGGTAGTGAATCAGAACGAGGCTGATGCCAAGAAAAAGCGGGATGAAGCCTCCCAGTATCCACGGTCCAAGATGCAGCGGATAGTTTTCACCAGCACGAAAACCGAAGAGATAGAGTCCAATGGTCAAAGCGACTCCAAGCGCTGTAACGATGATTCCCCAGCGCAGAAGTCCTTTGCTGTTATTTGTTTCGGGACGAGTTAGTCCTTTTTCTGCAAGCGCCAATGTTTCCTTGTAATTAAGGTAGCGCATGAATGCGACAAATCCCAAAACAACCGCAAGGATGCTTACAATGCTCAAACAGGGGACGAGGTCAGCGAACATTTTTCCTCTTACAAACAAGTGTGGGCTATATTTTATCAGCCTCTTTTGCGTTTTGAAATCTGTGTCTTATATGATTCAATCGAAGTGATCGGCTTTGGTTGCTTGCCAATTCATACTGCAATTTTCTCTGCGTGGGGTCAGTACCGACGCTCAGGACAATCCTATCTGCGAATCCCAGAGACTAGTTTTATACCAGAATGGTGATCACCTGGTGGCCATAAATTTACCTGTCTGCATGGAGGTTCACACTGCCATTGTTGGTTTCAACAGTTAGTTGATCGCCTCCACCGTTAATGGTTCCAACAATCTGATCGACATTTGAACTCGATGTTTCAGTCAATGTAACTGTGATGGGCAGGTCGGATTTGATGTTTCCAAATTCTGTTTTGAGATCTACGCTCAAGTTTGAGTCGGCCGGAAAGGTAAGGTTAACTTCTCCAAATTCCGAATTGATCGTGTGCGGACCCATACCCAATGAGCCGCTGAAATCCACTCCGCCATTGTTCGTTTTGAGATCAAGCGTGACGTCTTCGGCGTTGCGGATCCTGATGCCTCCAAATTCCGAACTGGCTTTTAGTTTGCCTTTTGCGCCATCCATGGTAATTGAACCGCCGTTGGTGTGCAGATCATAGGAGGCGGCGAAAGTCTGGACCAATTCGATTTCGCCAAATTCATCCTTTACCTTAATTTCCTTGCTCACTCTCAATTTCGTGAGAGATACAGCACCATTGCTGGTTTCGATACTGAGAGAGTTGCTCGAGCTGTTTTCAAACGTAGCGTTGCCAAAGTCGGTCCTGGTCGTGATATCGCCTGTGGCACGCACTTCTTTAAGTGTAACGGTACCATTAATTGAAGTCAGTATGACATTTTTGCCATTGGCATTCTTGAGTGTAACCGCGCCAAACTCCGAGTCCAGTTCGATATTTTCACTGCCTGCCTCGATGGAAGTGGCAGTCACCTCTCCATTGTTGTTTGAAACGGATAACGCACCTTCAACATTCTCGATTGTCACATCGCCAAACGTATTCTTGATATCGACGTTTCCCTTTGTACCAGTCACGCTTACTGTACCGAACCTGGTGTCTACATCCACTGTGGTCTCCTTAGGAACGGTGACAAAGAAATCCACAGTGTTAATATTGTTGCTGAAGTTCATTGACTTGGGCAGTTCATATTTGAGGGTAAGGCTATTGCCGTTTTGTTCAATGGTGTATTTAATGCCCTTTACTTCCTCATCTGCTCTGGCCTGGGTCGAGTCATAGGCGGTCTTCACCACTCTAACCTGTATTGTTTCCACATCTTCGCCCGTGACAGAGACTCCACCTGCCTCATCTATCACATTCAGGGTGAGGGGTTTAGCTATATCCACTTTGACAGTCTTATTTTCTTCCAGCACCGAGGAAATATTCCGCACGTCGAACGGGTTGTTGGCTGAAAACCCTCCCAGAAAACTAAAAAATATCACTGCCGAGATCCCTGCACCTACAAGCAGGAGTGCTACAATCAATAATCCTATTACGATCGGCCTTTTCATGTCGTTTCTCCTTGTTTTACTCTCATTCCATTTGACAAGGAATTCGTGAAAAAGTTTCAAACTCAGATATGTCATTGCCTGAAACTTTTCCCAATTTTCACTGTCTAACCTTTTGAAGGAATCCTGTGTGGACAACGAACAAGCCCTCATTCAGCGCGCGCAAAAAGGCGACCATGATGCGTTTGCCGCACTGGTGAGCGAACACCAAGGCTATGTCTACAACCTCGCGCTGCGCGTCGTCAAGGACGAAAATGAAGCGCTTGACCTCACGCAGGAGACGTTCGTACGAGCCTGGAGGGCCCTTCCAAACTTCCGCGGCCAATCACAATTCCGCACCTGGCTGTATCGAATTACGACCAATCTCTGTTACAACCGCCTGCCGGACCTGCGTCGTTCTCTGAATGACCTCGGCGATGATGTGATGGGAGAAATCCCCGAATCGAACCGGGAAAACCCCTCGCAAAAATTTGAATCGAAAGAAATCAAAACCAATCTGCACAAAGCGATCGACGACCTTGATGCCAATTACAAATTGCTGATTACTCTTCGCTATCAAAACGAGCTTTCTTATGAAGAAATTGCCTCGACTCTCAACCTCCCGCTCGGCACAGTGAAAACAGGTCTCTTTCGCGCAAAAGAAAAATTAAGACTGGCACTTGCAAATTATCAATTGGAGGAACCATGGCCGGTTTCCTAACTCCTAACGAACAGGAAAATATTATCGAAGATGCCCTTCGTTCCTATCCTCTGGCGAATATGCCCAGAGATATTAGCCAGACAGTGATGTCGCGCATCGGCAGGGAGCCCGCGCCTCGATTTCAAATCACGCGCATGGACTATTTACTGACGATCGTGCTTACATTGGTTCTCGGTGCCATAATACTTGGTTTTCAGGCTTTGCCTCCCATCGCTCTCCTGCAAATGCGGATTCAAGGCATTTTGCTCTGGCAAAGTTTTCTCGTCAATTATCGCTGGTTGCTGCCGGTGACTAGCATCATTCTGGGTACATTCCTTGCGGGGATTGCTGTTCATCAATTATTGCGCTCTCAGCGCCGCTAGGCAGAAACAATATACAGTTGGGGATTTCCAATTCCAACCAGTTCAAAAGAACGGGGACATTTTGGTGTATCCACGGTATATTCAGTTATACGTGAGTGCTTGAAATCTTCGCGAGGTGTTCAAATGAAAAACCGGCTTTCCTGCATTCGGCTGATCTTATTCTTAAGCTTGATCATGGCAGCTTGCGCTCCCAGCGCACCGACTGTCACACTGGACTCAACCCAGGAACCTTCACCGACGCTTAAGCCTCTTACTCTTACTCCGGTCGAATCTGCTTTTGCTCCAGCAAACCCCACAACCGCGCCACTGGACGACATCATAGAATCTCACTCAGTCACTTTTGACACCTCTGAAGGCGCGACGGTAAGCGGCGAGTTGTATGGGTCCGGAAAAACTGCCGTGATCTTCTCCGTGATGGGTAACTGCAAACCTGGCTGGCGGGAGTTTGCTCAATTTACGGCCGCGCAGGGCCTTATGGCATTGACTTATCAATGGCATGGGTGCCGAGACTCTGGTTCTGCAAATGAGACTGAGCTTCGAAGGTTTGTAGAGGATACACAAGCAGCCATCAACTTTGTACGCGATCAAGGCGCGGAAAAAATCATTCTCGTGGGTGCAAGTCTCGGCGGCTGTGCTTCTGCCAAGCTCGCTCTGGAGTCGCAAGCAAGTGGACTCGTCGTTCTCGGATCTCCTCCTTCGATACCGCAATGGGGCTTTGAAATTGAACGAGCTGATCTCGACACTGATATTCCAAAGTTGTTTATCACGGCAGAAAATGATGAGACGGTTCCAGCGACTGCGACCCGCGAGTTATATGAGTTGGCAGCCGAGCCAAAAGAATGGCAAACCTATCCGGGGACCGCACATGGTACCGATCTGTTTGAAGGGGAAAGTAGAGAAGATTTGCAGCAACGTATTATCGCATTTATTCTGATAGTCGCTGGGATATAATAACTCTTATCCATTAATCTCACGTTGACTCCAGGTTTCATATTCAGCCGTGACAATTAATCACTTCTAATCGTTTTGTTTCAGTGTAAGTTGTATAGTGCCGGGAAAGTTTGAAGAAAGCCTTCGAGGCAAATTCTGTTGCTTCGAACTTCGTGGTTCACCGCTTGTCTGATTAATAACTAAACTCATAAAAATGATTTGAAAGCTAAATTCAAAGTTAAAGTTTGGATAATAATGCGGCACTCTGTAACAATGGAGACATATGCAAGTCAACATTGAACAAAAGCTGAAAACCTTTATCGTTGTTAATCCGGTGGCCGGGGTAACACAGCCGGAGGCAGTGCGCGAAAAAATCGAATCTGCTCTCCAGGCAAGAGAAATTCCTTTTGAAATTTATGAAACATTAGGGAATGACAATTTCCGGCAGATTATCCGAAATGCCATCCAACAGGGAGTTAAGCTGGTCATTGCTGCCGGTGGCGATGGGACTCTTTCAGGTGTTGTTGATGGACTTGTGGATACACAGATTCCCCTCCTTATCCTTCCGACAGGCACGTGGAATGCCCTGGCACAAGCATTGGATATTCCCCTTCAGATCGACGCGGCCATCGACCTCTTATTTCAGGATCATCGCATTCAAACTATCGATGCCATGCAGGTGGATAAGAATTATTTTGTGTTGAGTATCAGCGCGGGTGTGGGTTCACGGACATTGGAAGATGTTAAACGCGAAGAAAAGCGTCGTTTCGGCAGGTTTGCTGACCTACGCGCTGGCATCGTTCATTTGTTGGAATTTCGTTCCTATATCTTTGAGGTCAAAATCGATAGCAAGATAACAAGATACCGAGCATCGGAGCTAATGGTTGCGAATAGTTCGATTCTCGGTCTAAAAATGTTGAAATTGGATCCAGAAATTCGGATGGATGATGGCAAGCTAAATGTCTGCCGGATCTATGCAAATAGCATCAATGAATATTTAAGGCTTGCGGCAAGTATGTTCCGGGGCGAACAGCAACCTAGTTGGAACTTATTATGCGTCGAGGCCTTACGGGAGGTGGAAATTCATTGCAGGGAAAAATTGCCTGTCCAGGGCGATGGTGAACTGATTGGAAAACTCCCGATCACTGTTAAGGTTCATCCGAAGGCAGTTCAAATTGTGACGCCGGTCGGCGCTGAGTTGTAAAGATTAATCCAATTTTTGCAGGATGTGACTAACAGCTGTGGACGCAGGTCCACCTAGAGACTGGATCAACGCGGTTCTTGCATCGGGGATCTGATTCGCCTCAGCCTGACCCCTGAGCTGGGTCACCGCTTCGACGGCCTGCTCGCCGTTCGAGGCCTCACCCACGACATGCACGCCGTGCTCGTCGAGCAGGCTGCGGAGACCTGTACGGAACAGGTCGTGGTCGTCTACGACCAGGACGCGCAACTCTTCGCGCCCGGCCTCCTGGTGCAAGGCGGTCTCGGAC